>JANQIS010000013.1 GCA_028282045.1 Gammaproteobacteria bacterium | reverse complement strand
AGTACAATTTAGGGCCATGATGATGTGGTGTATAATTTGACGACACCCTCTAGATCATCGGTCACTTCACCATCTAGACGATACCCCCCGGGTATTACTGTAAAATGTACCAATGTGACTTTAAGATATTGGTTATTTTGATGTTCGTTAAGCTATATTTTTCCTGATTTATAGTGCTGTTTTAAGACGATTAAAATGCCAACAATTGCCATTAATATCTCAATCAACATACGTAATATTAAAACTTTTGACCCAAAGCCAACATGTGTGCTACTCAGCCATAAAGCCGGATAACCCGCAATTGGTACTTTGACAAAAAGAAAACATCCATTCATCAACAAAATAAGAGGAAAAACAATCCAATTTTTTCTTATGCATAAGAACATAACTACGGCGTACAAAAACAGAGTTTTCAACACACCCCATAAAATATAGTTTGAAAATCCGAAATAATTAAAGGGGTGATCTATACTAAACGGGAAAATCAAAAAATAAATAGCATTGAGAACATCGATAGCAACTAAAAACATTAAAATTTTAAATATTAGTCTCAAAGATAACCATCTCATACCAAGCCTTTTGATGCCATCCACGCGCCAACAAACTCCAACATTTCATAACCATACCCGCTATCGCTTATCACGTTGCTTCCAGCCCGTTCTCCTAAACTATCTATATTGCTTTTCAAGATAGTAAAGTCATCTTTAGTTTGTGCCATTGTTGATTTTAATTGACTGATTACTTTAAACACTTGTTGTCTCATTGAGTTAGTTATTATCGTAGCATGAGCACTTATATAGTTTTTAAGGTCATCCCAGTCTTTTTCAGGATTCCAGTCGAAAGTTTGACTATAATTATTTTTTTTATAAAACATCACCTTGATACTAAATGTAACGGAACCTGAAATATTCCAATTATTTTTTTGTAGAGATTGCAGATTTGTGGTGATCTCCCCCAGCAAGACAATCACCCCAGGTCGTGTGGATGGATCTGGTGCTAGTGTAATTTGATAATTTCCATCGCTTAAACCTAGAGTCATAGTGGCGCTTTCAGTTAAATCTCCCTCAACCTTCTCCACCTTCAACTGCGCAAACAGTTGATTAGCTGCCGCTCTGGCCTGGATTTTAAGTGCCTGTTGGTTAGCATTGGCAGGGTTAACACTGTGAATATTGATCATCTCCAATGTGCCACTGACTGTGGCAATCGTGCGAATATGGTATGGGCCATCAACATATTCATTGAGTGCCAGGGTGTTACTTTCAAACTCCAAAGTGACTTTCGGGTACATATTGGGCTGGTCAGTTTGTATTGATTGGTTCATATCCGTCTTAGCGTCACTGGTTTGCCCCTGCCCGCTCTGATCAGCATCAGTTAAAGCCGCATCAGCACCGGCATCAGTTGTGGTTGCCTGGGATGATGCATGCTGCCCAGTCGGTGCCGATGTTACCTTACCACCGGTGGTGGCTTTAATCCCATCGCCATCCATCACCACCGTAGTGCCACCGGCCTGGATGTGTAGCTCACTGGCGCTGATATCGCCGCTACCGTGAGCAATCAACCACTCACCTGTACGGTTAATCGTGTGTTTCTCACCACCTTGGGTGGTAATGTTAAGATTATGCTGTGCTTGCATGCTCAGGCTATCTTCACTACGCAGACTCAGCGATTCTCTACCCGCACTATCATCAAAAACCAATTTGTGTCCCTGGGTAATGTCATCACTGCCCTGGGTGTGGGTGGTGATGGCGCTGACATGTGGGTGATCGGCCGCATTGTAGGCTTCCTGATTGTCTCGATGATAGTATGAGCCGACAATAACCGGCCGGTCAGGGTTTGCCTCTATAAACATCACGCTGACTTCATCACCCGCCTGAGGGATGTATTGGCTGCCAAATTGATTGCCGCCGCCTAATTGCGCCACCCGTACCCAACAGGAGCTATGCGCATCATATTTACCCTCTCTATCCCAGGGAAATTGCACTTTCACTCGTCCATAATGGTCTGTGTAAATCGCCTCATCCTCAGGGCCCACCACCATCGCCGGCACTATCCCGTGAATCTGTGGCCAGGGGGTGGTTAATGCCGGGCAAAATCGGTGTGCTCGGCTCAATAGACTCAATTGATTGCTGTATTCATGCGCCGGTGTGGTCTGTGTCTTATTAACATGACTAATCTGGCTATAATCAACTGCCCAATGTCTTAGCGATAGCACAAGATAATCTCCGGCAAACCCTGTATCAGTAGTATCGATCTGCATGCCATACCCTGGCATCAGCCAGTTAATATCACTGCGAGCGCTACTTTGATGCGCCAGTACAGCAGTACGTTTAGCCTCCAGCTCAATAGTTCTGTTGGCACCATCGCGCGTTTGATAGCGACCCGGGTAATGGTAATGCTCCCAGGTATCCTCTGAGTTTTGATTGGCTGTCTTTATGTGTGCGCCCAGTACTCGCCGGGGGTGGGTAAAGTGATAATCTTGCGAGCTCAATACAGTGGGGCTGAGCGTTTGCTGTGAGGTCATCGCATAGATACGTGCCCGGGTGGTTTGGGTGCGCGTGTCATATAAGCAGGGTGTATCTAATTGAGGAACAATACTCAATGCATCAGATAACACCAAGGTATGGTTATCGTTACTCCGGTTAAAGTAATAATAAATACCTGCCTGCTCCAGCAAGCGATGGATAAAATCATAGTCGGTTTCATTGTACTGTACACAATAGCCAATGGGAGCATAATGATACGTTAGTGCGGTGGTCTCAAATTGGTTAAAGCCGCGCGAGCGCAGTACTTCACTCACAATATCCACCACGTTTTTGTTTTGAAAGCTTTTGCAGTTACTGGACAGTTGCAATGCACTGAACCAGGGCGATAGTGTCAGAGTCTGTTTATACAGGCCCGACAGGTTAATGGTGGCACCGCTGGCTGCTGAGATAATACCATTGAGGTTGCGCAGGCTCTGTCGAGTTCCCTGGCTCAGTGATAAGGTGGCGCTTTGTCCCATAAGCTCATCAGGATTATCAACGGGCCTACCGCTGAGCAGGCTAAGGTTTAATTCAAAAGCCGTAGAGACGGCCTCCTGACCTTCAAGTGCGATCACGGCAAAGCCATCTTCAGGCAGTGGGCACTCAAGGCGTATTAGTCGGCTTGATTGGTCAAACATGGAACTTACAAAGCATTTTTAGCAATCAATTTAACACCCAATAGCGTGCATTTCAAGCAGTAACAGACCTGCTTTTAGCGTTATGGCTTTCTTTGGGGGGTGAGAACCAAGTGATATGATGAACTATTCGGGTTTATTTCGTTGACATAAAAAAACCCTTGGCCGCAAGCAACCAAGGGTTTTTGAGAAGCAGCTATAGTTTATAGCATGCCGTAAAATGCTAACTTCTTACGGAAGGTACCACGGTTAATACCAAGAATTTGAGCCGCCTGGCTTTGGTTTTGACCGGTGAACTTCATAACCGCTTGTAACAGCGGTAATTCTACTTCAGTCAATACCAATTGATAAACATTCTCTGGTGCTTCGCCTTGCAGATTGTTAAAGAAATTCTCTAAAACACTGCCCACATAATCCCGCAAAGGAATGTGTTGTTTGATACGAGTGTAAGGTTTTGCATAGTGCATAGTTGCTGGCATAAGTCTCTCCTGTTGGTTGATTGCTATGTACACATTAATTTGTATATGGAGTGTACGGTAGTTAGCGTATAAAATCAAGCCTATTATGACAAAAAAGTTCAATGCCTTAATATAAGCACCTTTGCAGGCCAGTCAAGCCCTGGAACCTGAGTGGTATAACTGGTGATCTGCCAACTTTTGTCTTTTATTTGGTCTGATTCATCATAAATATTGTCGGATTTCTGTGCGATTATACTGCCATTTTTAGCTATAATCAGGTGTTGACAGGTATTTATGATGTCGTTGAGACTAGCATAAGCACGCGTGAGAACCTGATGAAATAAGGGGTTCGGGGTATATTGCTCCACCCTTGATTGTATAATATTCACATTATCGAGCTGTAATTGGTAAGCAACTTGCTGTAAGAAGCGG
>JANQIS010000011.1 GCA_028282045.1 Gammaproteobacteria bacterium | reverse complement strand
AGTACAATTTAGGGCCATGATGATGTGGTGTATAATTTGACGACACCCTCTAGGGGTCTTTTGAAAGAATAAATTTATTTTTCAGGATCTTGATTTGATGAAATATAGTGGCCATAAGAGAGCAATATATTCTACACCCCATGCTATGACTGAGGGAATGGCTGTTGATGATAAGATAAAAAAAGTGCATGCTGAGACTATGCGCTTTCTCCACACTCAGTTTCGACCTTCTCGGGTCGGTGCTTTCTTTCAGACAAAAGCATCTCAACGGGCCCAATATGCTGACAAAGTTAAACATAGGCTTATGCAATATATGCAGGAAGGCTCAAAAGTTTATCGATCAAAAGCACCTGTTACGTTAAAACAATTTAGAAAACTATGTTCACTCATATCAGATAATGAAAAAATCAATAAACGGTTACTGCGGTTCATTGCCAAAGTTGAGTGCAGACTGGAGACAGTATTAAGCCTTCAAGGTCAAGGCTGCGATTATAATGACATAGCAAAGCCGCTCCAAAGCGCTGTTCAAAAGCGTGAGTTTGATCCGAAAACGCAGGGACTTGAAGCTAAAAAAGATAAGGTAAAAGATGCCGGTTTTGAGCCTCTTTTACAGGATAAAGCTGCTAATATGCATACATATCATCAGCACTCGTTTTGTTTTTTTAAAGAGGGTGGTACCCCAACTTCTGAAAAAGGATATGATAACAGCCCTGAAATGGGTGGTTAGTGGAATATATACCTTAACTGTAGAGGCCCTTTACTCTGAGCGTAATGTTTGAATCGGGTCAAGCTGAGAGGCTTTGCGTGCCGGGTAAAAGCCAAAGAAAATACCCACCAAAATCGAAATCAGTGCACCGACTAATGGTGGCAAAAGGTATAAATGGAAATGCCAGTGAGAATAAACGGCAACACCGAAGGTGACAATAATGCCTAACAGCATACCACTGATGCCACCAAAAATGGTTAAGGTAATTGACTCGATTAAAAACTGCATTTGAATATCACGCTGACGTGCGCCAATGGCCAGTCTTAAGCCAATTTCACGATGACGTTTGGCTACTGACACCAACATAACATTCATCACACCAATACCGCCGACGAGCAGTGAGATACTGCCGATCATGCCTAATAACAAGGTCATAGTTTCTGATGAAGATTCCATGCTGTCAATCAAGCTTTTAGGGCTTTGTATGGTGGTGTTTTCATGATAAGTGTGTTGTTGAATATAGTGTTTGAGCTGTTTTTTAGTCTGATTGATCAACGTGGTGTCGTACACACGAATGGCCAGGTTGCTGATTTGAGCATTTTCCTGGGTCTTTAGTGCGGTTTGTAGCGGGATAATCACTGCTGTATTAAAGTCGCTTTGGAAAAAGAAATTGTCTGGCCAGGGTGCCAATACCCCAACAATAGTGAAGATCATTTTGCCTACGATAATTTGTGTGCCCAGTACATGTGGATGGGTGGTTTTTATTTGTTGATAAAGCTTGTTGCCGATGAGGCAGTAGTAGTCGTTTTGATCGAGAAATGATAGTAACCTGCCATGCAACAGGTTGAGTTTAGCCAAATCGAAAATCGCCGCTGTGACACCAACGCTAGAGCCATCCAGGACCTTGCCCTGATAAACAATCTGCCCAAAGCTAATAAAGTAAGGGGCAATGCTGCTGACATTTTTAATCTTTTCAGGTATTGCTTGAGCATCTTTAATGCTGAGTGTATTGCTGGCGACCACATTAGTACTGTCTTGATTGCTGATATTGACTGAGAGTAGGTTAATACCGAGTTTGGTAAATTGTGACAAAATCTGATCTTCAGCTAATTTGCCGATCGATACCATAGCGACAACCGAGGCGCTACCCACCAAAATACCCAGCACAGCAAGAAATGCACGCAGTTTTGATGCCATGAGTTGGCGCAACGCTTCATTAATATGAACACGAATATGCATGACTAACCTGCTTGAATTTGCTCATCGGCGTGTAGCCCGCTAAGCACTTGCACATTATTTTCAAGAACTTTCCCTGTTGTGATGGGTTGTTTGACGAAATGATCATTTTTTTTCAACATGACATAAGTATTGCCTTTACCATCACGCTTCACGCTATTGACCGGGACTACTAATGTTTTATTGCTGTTATAGACAGTCAGTGCAATTTGTGAGTCCATACCAACACGGATTTTCTGTATTGCCTTAAGGCTGACTTTGGGAATACTGACTTGCACCATAAAAGTAGGCAATGAAGTACCACCGTCACTATTGCCAGCCTGTGCAGCAACCACCGAAACATAACCGTGTAATAAGATACCGGGAAATGCAGCACCAGTGATGGTAGCTTTTTGATTAACATGGATTTGGTTGATATTCACTTCGGGCACTGCGAACTGAACCTTAAGGCCAGATAAATTGCCGATAGTCATTAAGGTTTGTTGGTAGCTTATCTCACTACCAACCGTGATTTTACCGGCCTTTTTATTTGAATTATTATTATTGGTGGTGTTTGTGTTAGTGGGTATTAATATCACACCGCTGGCCGGTGCTTTGATCGTGGTCATCTTGGTTTGCTTTAAGAGTGAATGGTATTTTTGTTGAGCATTCTCCAATTGTAGTTTAATGACGGTAAAATTAGAGCCGGTGCCTTTTTCATTAGCAGCATGTAAGCTGCGCTGTGCTTGTTTAAGGGCAGTCTGGGCATCCTCATAGCTATCTTGACTTTGTATCAGTTCATCATGGGAAATAATCCCTAATTTGTAGAGCTTGATATTTTCCTGGTAAGTGTTTTGCATCTGGGCTAAGGTACGTTGGGCTTTAGCAAAAGCAACATTAGCTTGAATCACTGTATCACTGCCGGCCCAATTCTTATATTCATGATAAGTTTGTAATGCCTTGAGATAACTGACTTGAGCATCACGTAATTGTTGAGTTACTTTGCCGGGATTAACGGCAAGCAATGGCTGACCTTTAGTAATGGCCTGTCCGTAGGCAAAAAATACCTTGCTGACAACACCGGCAGTCATGCTAATTACGGGTACATTTTCCAGAGGTTGAATGGTACCTTTAAAGTACAGTTGTTTTGAGGCAGCAATAGATTTGACTGCCACGGTTTTGACATCAGTGGCGTATGCATTGCCAAATAATACAGCCAGTGTGATGAACCCTGCGTAAATCAGTTTAGTCATCAACGTTGTCCTCCTTTGGTAACACCAAGTTAATATGCCAGTCTGCCAATAGCTTACCGATCATTTGTTCATACTGTGTTTTCAATTCAATATAGTTAATTTTGGCACTGACCAAAGCATTTTCTGCTGAGATAAGCTGTTGCTGCTCTTGAGAGAGCGAGAAAGCATCCAGTTTGCCGAATTTATTTTTCATTACTGCCGCCTGGTAATTGTTTTTCTGTAGGCTGAGTTGTTCTTTGGCCAATTGATAGCTTTGCCATGAAGTATTAAGCTGATTAACGATCTGAGCTACCTGAGTTTGTAGATTGCGCTTAGCAGTGGTAAGGGTGATCTGAGCATTTTGGTCATTGACGATCTGAGCCATTTTGCTCTGGTCAATGGTGACATCGTTGAGCGGCACAGTCAGATCTAAGCTGGCACTGGTGTCATCAACAATATTATTACTGTTAGGTTGCCCGGTATCGGGTGAGTAATTAGTGTTAGTGCGGGTATGCGTGCGGCTCAGGTCCAAGTTCAACTGCCAGCGGCGATCGTTCTCATTAGTGAGCAAATTGCGTTGGGCAATTTTATAATTGAGTTGGGCAATCTTGTATTGGCGATTATCTTTAAGTGCTTGAGCTTGACTTTCACTCAAGTCAGGATGAATGGGCATGATGTCTACCTTAGCCTCAATCTCAAATTGAGTATTGCCTGGCAGCCCCATATCATCAAGCAACTTAGCTTTAGCGTCAATATAAGCCTGTTTAGCCTGAGTGTAGGCTTGGTTTTGTGATTCAACGTCAATTTTTGCTTGTATGACATCACTATGTGATACACGCCCGAAATGATATTGGATCGTGCGGTTATTAAGTGTTCGTTTGTTGGTATCTAAGGTGTTGCGAGCGATATTAAGTGATTCTTTGGCCTGTACCAGAGCGTAGTAATCAGAAATGATAGTCGAGACCGTGGTAGAGACAGTTTGCTCTAAATTGAGGTTATCAATAATTTGTTGGTCTCTGGCATTATTTAAATTGATTTCATTAAAATCCACCCCAAAGCCTTTTAGCAGAGGCTGGGTTAAGGAAACTTGCCAGATGTTCTCATCACCATTATTGGCACTGGGGCCGCTCTGTGTACTGGGTGAGTAGCCGTACTTGGCTGAAAGCACTGTGCCCAGCGGCAAGGTCCATTGCATATTCGGTCCGACATCGGCTTGTTTGGTTATGGTGCTGTAGTCGGTGCTGGAAACACTACCGCCGGAACTCTTTACTGCTTGATCTTGATAGGTCAAGGTAGAGCTTAAGCTAAACTGTGGAATAAATTTTTGTTGGGCAACCGCCAGATCATAACGTGATAAGCGCCGGTTATTGACGCTCGTGGTCAAATTAGGGTTATGGTGCAGGGCAATCAATACCGCATCTTTTAGCGTTAATACATTGTCTTTAGCCTGAGTGCTAATCGGTGGCAGTGGTTTGGGTATGGCATTGGTTGCTAATGGCTGATTTGGCAGTAATGGCCTCATTTGTGGCGTATAATTAATGATGGGTGTGCCAGCCCAGGCAGGCAGCGCAAGTGATGTCAAAATTGGCAGAATACTTGCTGGCTTCATACTCAAAGGTGATAAAAAATATGAGAGAATAGTATAAGTGATTTTGCAAGTTTTGCAGTGTGCGTTAGGCTATACAAAATTATAAGGGATTTGCCACGACCATGATTGAAACCGATCGCATCATTGATGCCCATGAAAAAGCGCCGGAAAGCCCTATAGATCGGGCCATTCGCCCTAGAATGCTGGATGAATATGAGGGTCAGCCTCATGTCAATGAGCAGATGCGTATTTTCATTGATGCAGCCAGAGCACGTCAGGATGCCCTGGATCATGTGCTTATTTTTGGTCCGCCGGGTTTAGGCAAGACTACCTTATCTCATATCATTGCCAATGAGATGGGCGTATCGGTTAAGCAAACCTCTGGCCCGGTGTTGGAAAAAGCCGGTGATCTGGCAGCAATATTAACTAATCTTGAAGCGCATGATGTTTTGTTTATTGACGAGATTCATCGCCTCAGTCCAGTGATTGAAGAAGTGCTATATCCGGCAATGGAAGACTATCAGCTTGATATTATGATCGGTGAAGGCCCGGCGGCGCGTTCTATTAAATTGGATTTACCGCCCTTTACGCTGGTGGGTGCAACCACACGGGCCGGTTTGCTTACCTCGCCGTTGCGTGATCGCTTTGGCATTATTCAGCGCCTGGAATTTTATCAGATCAAAGATTTGGCCAGAATTGTTGAGCGATCAGCGCATATCCTCAATTTAACAATCGATGCCCAAGGTGCACTGGAGATCGCTCGTCGTGCGCGTGGTACGCCTCGTATTGCTAATCGATTGCTCAGACGGGTACGTGATTTTGCCGAGTTAAAATCCGATGGCAAAGTGACGAAAAGTGTTGCTGATCAAGCCTTACAACTATTGAATGTTGACCCATTAGGCTTTGATCAAATGGATCATAAGTTTATGCTGTCGGTGATTAATAAATTTGATGGTGGTCCCGTCGGGCTTGACAGTATTGCTGCGGCAATTGGCGAAGAGCGTGGCACCATCGAAGATGTTATCGAACCTTATCTGATTCAACAGGGTTTTATTTCACGTACCCCCAGAGGACGGGTAGCGACGCGTCATGCCTTTGATCATTTCGGCATTACAGTGCCTAAAGATTTATTCAGTCAAGAAGGTATTGCCTGATGCAGCATCAGTTTACCTGTCGTGTTTACTATGATGCTACTGATGCCGGTGGAGTAATGTATCATGCGGATTATTTAAGTTTTTTTGCCCGGGCACGGGTGGAGTGGCTGCGTGAGCGCGGCTGGCATATCGGTAAGTTGCACCGGCAGGGGATCATCATGCCGATCCGTAAGATTACTGTGCGTTACATAAAACCAGCGTTCTTGGATGACCTTCTCATTATCCAATCTCGTATTGCGAAGTTAGGGCGATGCAGTGTAGCCTTTCATCAATATGCTTATCGTGGCAACGTTGAATGCGCACCGATTTGTGAAGTGCATACTGATGTTGCCTGTGTAAATCAACAATTAAAACCCATTTGCTGGCCTGCGGGCTTGTGGCAGGGGTTGTCAGAATAGGGAGCATTATGGTCGGTGAGAGCATTTCTTTTTGGAGTTTGATTATTCAGGCTGATTGGTTAGTGAAGCTGGTGATGCTATTGTTGTTGGCGGCATCGATCTGGTCCTGGGCAATTATCTTAAGGCGTATCAATCAATGGCGAGAGGAAAAACGCCGCACCAAACTATTTGAAAGACGTTTCTGGTCCGGCGGCAATTTGCATGACCTCTATCGTGATACCAAAAAGATCAAAGGAACGCATGCCGGGATGTCCAATTTATTTGTATCGGGCTTTAAGGCTTTTTTACGCATGAAAGACAGCCAGCAAATCAGCGCTAACGCTATCTTGGATGATGTACAGCGTTCATTACGTGTGGCTTTACAACGTGAAACGGAACGTTTGGATCAAGGCTTAGCTTTTTTAGCTACCGTAGGCTCAGTAAGTCCTTATATTGGTTTGTTCGGTACTGTGTGGGGAATTATGCGTGCCTTCAAATCGTTAGGTGGAGTACAGCAGGCAACTTTAGCAATGGTAGCGCCGGGGATTTCCGAGGCATTGATCGCCACCGCAATGGGGTTGTTTGCTGCTATTCCTGCGGTAATTGCCTACAACCGTTTTACTGCACAAAATGATGTGTTGCTCAATCATTATGAAAATTTTCAGGAAGAGTTTGTCAGTATCGTGCATCGCCAATTGCATCAGCCACAACACAATACTGTTGCACCACAACCACAACAAAGTAAATTGGCATAAGGAGCTGGCCATGCGACGTCGCCGTAACAGAATGTCCGATATCAATGTGGTGCCGTATATTGATGTGTGTCTGGTATTGCTGATCATTTTCATGGTAACTGCACCGATGCTAACTCAAGGGGTTAAAGTTGATTTGCCCAAAGCAGCGGCTAAGACCATGGTGCATCAGTCAACGCCGCCTATTATTGTGACAGTAAATCAGCGTGGTAGTTTGTTTGCCAATATTGCTGATAATCCACGTCTGAGTATTGACCGCCACCGTCTGACCTCATTGGTAAGTGGGGCGCTTAAGCGTAGCCCTGGTCGTAAAGTATATGTCAAAGGCGCTGCAGGAGCGACTTATGGTAAAGTGGTTGATGCCATGGTGTTGTTACAGCAAGCTGGGGCAAAAACAGTAGGGCTCATTACTGACGATGACCAGCGCAAAGCTTAATAATATTTCGTCATGGTGCCGCACTCATTGGCATTGGGTGTTTTCTGTGGTATTGCATTTAGTGATTTTGTTGGCATTGTTGCTCAATGTCAGCAGCACACCACAGCAATATCAAGTCAATGTTTCAGCAACCTTACCAAAGCAGCCACCAATCGTTAATGCGCAAATGGTGAGTATGTCTCAAGTCATGCCGCCCGAACCTAAACTGCTACACCATGCAACACATAAGAAAGTTGTCAAACCCAAACCCAGGCCCAAAGCAAAAATTACCCATAAAATAGCGCTGAAGAAGTCCTCGGTTCGACCTAAACCGAAAAAAGTACCAAAACATATTGTACATAAAACACCGGCCAAGCGGGTAGTAAACAAAAAAGCGTTGGAGGCGTTACGTACTATGGCACTGAGCGGTATTGAACAGCAAAAACGCCAGATAGCAACGCAACAACGTTGGCAAACAGAGAAAGAGAAATACCTTGGTCTAATCCAGCAGTTAGTCCGTTTGAATTGGAATAACCCTGACCCTGGTGCGAAACTGCAGGTAATTTTACTGATCAGCCTTAACACAAAGGGTCAAGTACAATCGGTTAGTGTGAGTCGATCTAGTGGCAATGCTGCCTTTGATCGACAAGCCGTGTTAGCTGTGCAAAAATCATCACCATTGCCATTGCCCAAAGATCAGCAATTGGCACAACAATTTTCAACTTTAAGACTACCATTTGGAGGGTAACGTGTATCGTGTCGTTATTTTTATCATTGCTTTATTGTGGGCTATTGGTGCCCACGCGATTTTAACCATCCATATCACCCAAGGTGCTGATAAGCCTTTCCCTATTGCGATTGTGCCATTTTCTCAACCGACGGTAGAGGCAAAGCACTTGTCACAAGGTATTACTGGTGTAGTGGCCAATGATTTGAAATTATCCGGACGGTTTCGTGTGGTAGAGCAATCATTAGTGCAACAACCTCATAGTATTAAAGCTTTTAATGCCAGTTTGTGGCGCCATTCTCCTTTACATGTGGATTATGTGCTATTGGGCAAAATCACTCCCGATGGTAATGGACAATATAATGTCACCGTCAGTTTAATGAACTTATTTGCTGACCGGCCAGTGCTGGGGCAGGCATTTTCCCATGTGCCTGGTAGTCAATTAAACGCTTTAGCGCATCACATCAGTGATTTGGTATACAGTACCATTACCGGTGTGAAAGAAATTTTTAGCACGCACCTGGCTTACGTGAGCGTTACAGGTCATTCGGGCAATACCTTGTATCGTTTAGTAGTGGCCAATGCTGATGGTAATAATCCACAGATTTTATTACAGCAGCGCAATTTACCGATTGCCTCGCCGCAATGGTCTGCCGATGGTAAGCAAATTGCTTATGTTTCTTATCACAACAATCGTATGGGAATCTTTAGCGTTAATGTGGCCACCGGACAACGAAAGTTGATCGCCTACTTTCCCGGCATCAACAGTGCACCGGCTTGGTCACCGGATGGCACTAAAATGGCCATGGCATTGTCAAAAGGCGGGGGGGCAAATACCAATATTTACGTGATGAACTTAAGTAACAAACAGCTCACCCGTTATACCACTTTTGGTAATAATACCTCACCATCCTGGACGCCGGACGGACAGTCATTAATTTTTAACTCAAACCGAGGCGGTTCACCACAGCTCTACCAAATAAATCTACAATCTCATGAAGTACATCGCTTAACTTATCAGGGCGTACAAAACTTTGATCCTGTGGTCACGCCTGATGGCCAAGTAGTGGTTTATATGCACCAGGCACAAGCCGGTGGCCCGATTCAATTAAGCACTTATAATCTTGCCACCGGTAATAGCCAAGTGATTACACAAGGGCGGTTAGATAAATCGCCTTCAGTTTCTCCTAATGGCCAGATGGTGATTTATGCCAATTATGATCATAACAATGGTGTTCTGGCAGAAGTTTCCATAGATGGTAAAATTCAGCTAACATTACCGTCAACACAAGGTTCCGTGCAGTCGCCTGCCTGGTCACCATTTTAACTTAATGATTATGAGGTCAGTCTTATGAGAAAATCAGCTCTACTACAAATTGCACTTGTTTCTGCAGCCGTAGCTACGTTAGCAGCCTGTTCAAGTGGGGGGGTTAAATCTGGCAGTGCTGATATTACATCGGCATCCCCTGAGCATTACTCTGGCCAAAGTGTTCAAGCGCATGGCGTACAAACAGAGTCTGATTTCCAAGGTACGAATACTTTGAGTGGTTATCCGGCCAATGCGCCTTATGCTTCTGAAATTGCGGCATTGCCCAAAACCGTACATTTTGGTTTTGATCAATTTCATTTGAATGGCCAGGCAAAAGCTGTTGCCGATCAGAACGTGAAATTTTTATTGTCACACTCCAATGTGCATGTGATGCTGGCAGGGAATACTGACCCCCGTGGTAGCCAGGAGTATAATTTCCATTTAGGCCAGCGTCGAGCCGATGCACTAAAGCACTATCTGTTACGCCAAGGGGTTGCCGCTAGCCAGATTTGCACCGTAAGCTATGGTGAGCTACGCCCGGCTGCCACTCCGGCACAGTTTGGTGGTGATTGGAAGAAAGCCTATGCCCAGGATAGGCGCACTGAAATTTTTTACGGCAAAAAGTGTGGAGGCTCAGGGGCTAATGTCTAAAAATAAAGGATTATTAACCATATTGTTATGTTGCAGCAGTACAGTCTGCCTGGCTAATGCGCCGGTGTATTCAGTCGCAACACAAAATAATAGCGTCAATGACACCAATAGCACCAGTGTCAATACAGCTAACTTGACGGTGGATCAGCGCCTGAACCGACTGGAAAATCAAATACAGTATTTATCATCGTTGTCGTCACAACTGCAGTCTTTGCAGCAACAACTGGCGATGCTGCGTGGCCAGGTTGAATCACTTCAACATAGCACGCAACGAGATAATATTGTGGCTAGAAATGTTGATCTACTATCTCAGCGCGTTACTTCGCTGGAGGCTTTAGTGCATGTTGAACAAGTGAAGAAACGTGATGTGATTAATAATAAGAATGCCCATTACACGCATAAAGAATCACAAGATTTCAATCATGCTTATAACTTATTGATGCAAAAGCAGTACAACCAAGCGATTAACGGATTTAAAGCTTTTATCAAAGCCCATCCGAAAAGTCAGTTAGTGGGCGACGCCAATTACTGGTTGGGTGAGTTGTATCTGGTGGAAGGGCAACCGGATCAGGCCTCACAAAAATTCCGTCTGGTGATCAATAATCCGCGCAATGATAAAGCCCCTGACGCTATGCTTAAGCAGGCAACGATCTTTATGGCGTATGGTGACACTGCGCATGCCAAAGAAATGTATCAGCGCGTGATTAAGCACTATCCTGGCACCAATGCGGCTAATGTCGCTCAGGCGCGCTTAAAAACCTTATCTGCTAAACGTGATGGCACTTCATCATAATGCGTTCTGATTCATTGAGAATTACTGAGATTTTTTACTCTCTTCAGGGAGAATCATCAACCGTAGGTTTTCCCACGGTGTTTGTGCGTTTGACCGGATGTCCGTTGCGTTGTCAGTATTGTGATACAGCGTATGCCTTCCATGGTGGTAAGCAATGGACTTTACAGACGATCCTCAAAGCAGTAGCACAATACCGGGCTAAATATGTCACCGTATCCGGTGGTGAGCCACTAGCACAGCCTGCTTGCTTGGCGCTGCTAAGTGCGCTTTGTGATGCTGGCTATATCGTCTCATTAGAGACCAGTGGCGCGATGGATGTCGCAGCAGTTGATCCACGGGTCATGAAAGTAATCGATATTAAAACGCCTGACTCCAAAGAATGTCAACGTAATTTGCTTAGCAATTTACAACACCTCAATGCACAAGATGAAATTAAATTCGTTATCTGCTCGCGCGCAGATTTTGATTGGTCTGTGGCGTTTATTAAAGACCATAACCTGGAGGATAAGAATCTACTGTTTTCACCTAGCCACCATGACATTACGCCACAGTCGCTGGCCGATTGGATTCTAGAGGATCAGATCCCGGTGCGTTTTCAGTTGCAATTACATAAAGTTATTTGGGGGGATGTGCCAGGTAAGTAACTGTAATTTTTACCTCTGGCCTTGACCTGAAGCTGCTTTGGAGCGATTATCAGGGTAACATGAAATATCCAGGCTGAAATGCTAATTCTATGATGATCAAAATGCTATTATCTGTCCTATTCATTGTATTGAGTAATTGGGTTATTTCTGCTCAGGCTTCAGTGCATCAGTTGCCAATGAGCGCGCTGCCAATGGATAAGAATGTTGTCTATATGACCATTAAGGTGACGTTAAATGAACCGGCAACAGTTGAAGTCTATCGTGGTAAGCATCTGGTTTATTCCGAGGCTTTTAAAGCGGGCCATCATATTATTAATCCGGCAGCTATGCCAATGGGGGCCTATCAGGTGAAGGTGGCCATTGTGCGTGAAGGTAAAACGGTGCGTTCTTTTAAACAGTATTATCTCAAGGAGATACCACCACCTTCTCAGATTCAGACTTCACTTAATGTTCAGCTACTTGAGCCGGCAACCGTTAAAGTGCTTAAGGATGATCAGGTCTTATATCATTTGAAGTTTCAAGAAGCCGGGTTTGATAAAATCGATACAGGTAAGTTTCCGCCAGGCACTTATCCCGTTACTATTGAAGTGAAGAACAATAAGGGCACATATCAGTACCATCAGGTAGTCGTTTTTCGTAAAATGGCCAGAGAATAATTATCCATTAACATATGAAACGACGCCGCATCACCGTTATAAACAATGAACAACTGGAGTCGCTGGCTCAGGCTTTTGCCGGTTGCCAGTCAGCATCAACGCTCAAAGCATTCCTACAGGATATTTGTACCCCTGCTGAATTGGAGGCGTTGGTAGATCGCTGGCGCGTAGTAGTGCCGCTATTAGCAGGTAAATCTTACCGTGCTATCGCGCAGGAGACCGGCGTGAGCGTCACCACAATTGGGCGGGTAGCACGATCATTGTCAGAAGGGCGGGGCGGTTATCAGGCAGTTGTTGATGTCATGACCTGTCAGAAGGAAGCATCAGCGAAAACAAATAAGTCTCATCATGAGTAATAATATGTTTGAAACCCCATCAAACTTAATGTAACTATACGGACGACGCCTGGTGAGAAGTCGTTCCTAATGTATAGGACTGCTACCCCCTTGCTCTCTTTTGTCTATGAACTATGCTTGTAGACTAGGGACACAATTATGCAAGGAGCGCCAGTGCAGCTTCAAGGTTCGGTTGCGGAAAATTTGCTTATTAGACAAGGCATTTCTAGGGATATTGCTGCTGTTATTCACTTTACTCAGAGCGCTGTTGTTAATAACTTGTCTGTTCACGACTTATTTGACGATATCGCCTGTCCTGAAGGGCAGGAGGCTATGGTTGTCAATTTAAGACAGGAATTTCTTGCCATTGTGCAATTACCTGAGTTTGCTGGGGTAATGAAAAAACCGCAAGCTGCCTTATCTCAACGAGAACGTGATGCCCTTAATCGTTATCGTGACGTCCAACAAGCATTTCAAAGGTTACAAACGGCTGCGGTAGCAGCGGCTGATGATGTAGAGCAACCCAGTATTGCTGACTATCTGACAAGAGGTGAAATGC
>JANQIS010000263.1 GCA_028282045.1 Gammaproteobacteria bacterium | reverse complement strand
TCTCGCTCTTTACCAGTGGTGCTGCTGAGCCGGTGGTGGTTAGAGGGAAGCTGACACGGTCGCTACCTGTCTCAACGGCACACAATGCCACTATTCCAGTGACTTTCTCATTTACCAACACCTCAGACCAGCATGATGCAACTGCCGTTGCCGTGGTACTGAGTAACCCCGATAATGATTTCATCGTGTCGAAAAATACTTGCAATGGTGGTTCGCTGGCACCAGGTGCCACTTGTGATGTGAGTGGCGATTTCATTGCCAAGCACTATGGTGCCAAAACAATTGGTGTAACGTTACAATATCGTGAAGGTCGTGATGTTGGTCTCACTAGTAAAACAGAGGTGGTTGATGCTAAGGATTATACCGTCACGCTGCAAAGTGGAGCTCACCGGGCGTTTTACTCAGAGAACCTATTGGCGTACTTAGCAGATAAAACCGGACGCAATTTTTATTACGCCCAACCTCCGGCTATTATTGATAATAAACCCTTTATGTATCATCCATCCTGGAACGTTGGTGGTACTTCACAGATTACTTTGCCTATGCAGCGTCAGGAAGATGGTAAAACCTATAATGTGATTCTCGGTGCACGGCAATACCACTATCGTTATTATAAACTTTGGTCAGCCGCATCCTATAGCAGTAATCCACCTTTAAGCCTGGAATTACACTACGAGGACAACCCAAATCTGGTGTCCGGCACGTATACTGGTAACTTAACGCTGTACATGTTGAGTTGGAATCGCTATTGGTATGCATCAACCTGGTACGATCGTATTTTGAACTTTAATTTAACCTATATAAAGTAGACAGTAAGCGTACTTATTGCCATGTTTGATGTATCGTCCGCTGAAATATTGCCAACTTATTAATCGATTTATGGTTTCTAAGTATTATATGCTCTGCTGTTGAAGTGTTTTTCATAGCCGACTAGCGACTCGAATTTTACAAAACACCGTGGTAGAATTGCTTGCGCTATAAATATAGAGATTATCGCCATGGCATCAGTGATCAACATTTCAGGCTATAAATTTACTCGTATTTTTGATACTAAAGCATTGCGTGTTGCGTTACGAGAGAGTTTGGGAGCGCTGGGCTTGAAAGGTTCGGTTATCTTAAGCCCTGAGGGCATTAATGTCATGTTGGCGGGAAATCGGGTGCAGATCAATAACTTTTATGCCTTAATGAAGCAAGATAGCCGTTTTGTTGACATTGTGTTTAAAGAAAGCCCTTCTGATGATCAGCCATTTCGCCGCTTAACGCTCAAGTGTAAGCAACATATCGTGCCGACCGAATATCAAGTCAATCCGGCTGAGTATACCGGGCCTTATATTGCACCGCGTACTCTCAAAACCTGGCTGGATGAAGGGCGTGATGTGGTATTGCTGGATACGCGTAATGACTATGAAATTGAGTTTGGTACCTTTGAGGGAGCTAAGGATTTCCACATCAAACGGTTTAATCAATTTGCACAAAAGGCCAGAGAAGCTGGCGAGTTGAAAAACAAAACCGTTGTGATGTTCTGCACCGGTGGTATCCGTTGTGAAAAGGCCAGCGTGTTGGCTTTGGATGCTGGCTTTAAAGAAGTCTATCAATTGGATGGCGGTATCTTAAAATATTTCGAAACCTGTGGCGGTGCTCACTACCAGGGTGATTGCTTTGTCTTTGATGAGCGCATCGCGCTAAAGCCTGACCTTAACGTTAAACCTTGATCTGCTCTGTGAACCATATGGAATTCATTGCCACACGTATAGGT
>JANQIS010000238.1 GCA_028282045.1 Gammaproteobacteria bacterium | reverse complement strand
CTTTGGCACCGATATCCTGGCTGATGACGGCTCGCTGGACCGGGCGGCCTTGAGGCGATTTGTCAGGAATTAAAGGTCGGGCTAAAGAATGCCATCAGCCACTATAGCCTGTTGGCTTCTCCCCTGCTGATAGAAACCGGCCAGAACCGGCTGGTGCAGCGGATACTGGTGGTGGATATCCCGGAAGCCATGCAGGTATCGCGGGTAATGGGCAGAGACAACAGCTCCGAGGAACAGGTCAAAGCCATTATGAATACCCAGACCAGCCAGGAAAAACGCCTGCGCTGCGCCGATTTTGGTTATTGTGTGACAGTTCATACTTTGATCAAGTAGATAGGCACTCCTGGCTGAAAAATATATCAATGCTAATAGGATAATAATGGCGATCGTGATTACAGTGATATGTTCTTTGATGTAAAAGACTACAAATTGTATGTTTCTGTTCATTGATCTACGGGGGTCGAGTGGGGTCACCTGCTCAGCATAACTTGATCGAGGCCTTATTGATCTTAGTCCCCTCTGGTTCTTGTTAGGCCGGATTAACCGTTTGATTCATCTCGACGAGCCAGAATAATGGGCCGGATTTGATTAAAAAACAAGCATGCCGACCCTTTTCTCAATTTCTACTAAAAAACATTCAGATCAGATCCCTATTGTCTTGCTGTTCTTCTCGCTTGGCCTCTAAAATATCTAGCCCTAGTTCAGTATACTCTCTGACTTGTGCATCAGGATCTTGATGGAGAATCGCAAGAATCTCCTGAGTTTCCTTGCTATCGGATGCGTTTCCAAGTGATGCGGCAACACAACAACGTACATCTGCGTTTTGATCCGATACAACAGATTTTCAATTTCAGATGGCATTCCATCAAAGCAAATATGGCCAAAAGCGGCGGCAGAAGCAGCTCGGGCTTCGGCATCACTGTCAACAACTAATTTTTCAAGATTGGAATAGAAAGACTTCTAAAAGGCATCTGAGGCGTGCCCAGCCGCCCTAGAACAAATGCACATATTTCCCGCATATAGATTTCTTGAGAATCAAAAAAACCAACTACGTATTCGTAAGTCTCCTCGTCTCCGCGCATATGCAATTCACGTGCTGCAAGCGTACGAACAATGTAATCTTTATCTAAAAGCAGTTTTAAAATAGCCTGGCAATTCCATGATTTCAACGCTTGGCTTACAAGCAGTCTAATCGTCGAATCAGACAAATCAATATCATCAGTAGTGTTACTTCACATCAGTAGCCAATAACATCCTTATTATTAATTTGTTTCCTAGCAGCTTCAGCCTTTCCTGTATCTTTAGGAAAGCCAAAAGCGCCTTGCTCATAAAACCTGGCAACTGTTTCTAGTGCACCCTCAAACTTTGCGTTAGCTGATTTTTTTATGCATTCGACTCCAAGCACTTCATCCTTATCAATGCCATTGCGACCATATAATAAATCTTCACCATGAATCCATTGTGAGTGCGCATGCCCCAGCGAAGCGGCCTTCTTAAAAAGAAGGGCCGCCTTAATTTTATCTGCTGGCACATAATCTCCCATATCATAGTATGCGCCTAATAAATAAAGGGCTGGCGGGTAATCTTTTTCAGCGGACTTTTTTATGTAATTAAGATGATGAGCTTCAATTGCCTGTTCTGAACCATTTCCACTTGGTGCCTTTGAATATAAATACTCTGCTTCTGGGTTACCTGATTTTAGGTAAGACTGTAGTATTTTAGAGGCCAGTTTTTGTTCCCCTTGATCTAAATAAATTCGCACATTGAGCATATCGCTACACTCTTGCAATGATGAGCAGGTTAAAAATAACTGCTCATGCTCTACTACAATTTTTGAGTACATAACAAATTAACCCGGCACTCTTTGCCCACCAGGGCTTACACATCTGCAAGACACTGTATGCTTGGGCTGACATTGCAATTTACTTTGCGCATCGCGTTTTGCGTTGCTTTTTGCTTCTCTAAAATACTGCCCCGGAAAACGATTATTCTCCTCTACCAACCCAACCCCAACCTGCGCCTCTCCAAACGGCAGATAATCCGCCGCCCAGACCACT
>JANQIS010000233.1 GCA_028282045.1 Gammaproteobacteria bacterium | reverse complement strand
TGACACTGTGCCATATAAAAAGGCACAAATGCACAATAGCTATCAATTTTTTCACGCCTATCACAACCAACTTGTACTGACAGCAATTGCCGTACAGGAACCGGATTATACTTATACCAATTTCAAAACCGCTAACAAATTCACCATAACGCAATTATATTATTTTGCTAAAGATTATTTGGGCGCTGAAGTGATCTTTTGGAATATCCAAAAACCGCAACTAACAGCGCTATTGGCCTTTCTCAATAAGTTGCATCCCAAAAGTGCTATTGATTAACCGGCTCATCGGCGCCCCAGACAAATCCATGTGTAAAAGACCACGCTAAGCAGTAACAATACCATACCGCCGACAATGACGGTTTGTCCTGAACCCATAATGGCCCAAAAGGCATAAATGGTACTGAGTGTTGCGATGAGGATATGTAGTGGTTTGTAACGTATACAAGGTATCTGGCGTATAATCACCAGCTCGGCTAATGCTGTGAAAAAATAAGGTACCAACAAGGCAAAGGTTGCCAGTAGGATAATGAGATTGAATTGCTTGATGACGTTATCATTGACCGTCATTAAAACTAATATGGATATAAGTAATGTGGTAATTACCTGGCCCCATGCCGGACAAGCAAAGCGATTGCGTTTGGCAAAGATTTTAGGGAAAACACCCTGGTCTGCTGCTGCCATAGCAATTTGCCCTTGCAATAATATCCAACCATTTAACGCGCCGAAGCAGGAAATCACGGCGCCGATAGCGATCAAGTCACGCCCCCATGAGCCAAGAATGATCTGCGCGGCATCAGCAAAAGGTGAGGTGGAATGCTGCAAGACTGACATAGGAATCATGCCCATAATCGCCACTGAGCTGGTAATATAGACTACGGCGGCAATTAAAGTACCTGTGATGGTTGCCAGCGGAATATTACGTTTAGGGTTTTCCACATCATTAGCCGGTACTGTGGCAGATTCCAGGCCCATAAAAGCCCATAAAGTCAGTGCAGCGCCCATAGAGAATGCGCTTAAATTGGAGTGGTGAGTCACATTAAAACTATCGGTCAGGTAGCCGGCGTGAAAATAAAACCAACCCATTAATCCAATTAACAACAGGGGAATCAATTTAAGTATAGTTGCAGCTAATTGCAACACCCCTGCCTTGCGTACCCCAAAGATATTTATCATCGCCAATAACCAGACAACGCTAATAGTGGCGATAGCAGTATGCATTTTGTCATCAAGAAAGGGTAAGAAAACGCGCAGATAGTCCACCATCGCCAAGGCAATAGCTGCATTGCCAATCCATAACGCTGCCCAATAACTAAAAGCCATCTGGCAACCAACAAACTCACCAAACGCCGCATCAGTATAAGCATAAGGTCCACCGGCACGGGGCACCCACAGGCTCATGTTGGCAAAAACTAAGGCAAGTAAAATAGCGCCCAAACCGGTAAAACACCATGACCATAAGCTGATACTGCCAATGGTTGCCAATGAGGAGGGCAGCAGGTAGATGCCCGAGCCAATCATATTGCCGCACACTAAAGCGATTAACATCCAGAGGTTGAGTTTTTTCGCGGGCTTAGGCATGAAGATGACTTAATACTAAAAGGTTTTTAAATTCCATCGTATGATACTTAAAGCATGAGTTCAAAAGACAAAGAGTATCAATTGATATGATGGCCAGTATAGCCGGTGCAGAATGATATAGCGAATCTCGTGTTGTTAATACAAGAGTTGGGCAAGCAATATTTTGGTTATGGGACTCACTATGCTACCGCCTGGCGACCAGGATCAACCGGTTGTCCGGCTGATTCAGATTGGTACGCTGGCAGGAGAGCAACAGCACTTGCTGGATGATTATCTTGTGATGCTAATGGTTCAGGGAGTGAGGTTCGTTTACGCAACGTTGCTCTTTGTGCCGCTGTCATCATCTTGGCATCATCAGAGCTACTTGGCACTACAGAGGATACTGGCGTGTCTGACTCTGATCCGATCCCTGAGTCGGGCGAGAGTAAGGTAAGGGCAATATCCTTTTTTGGAGAAATAGCTTGTGGCTTCGATCGCGCCCTACCAGGTGATGGTGGTGGTTCTGGTTTTGAGTCTGGCCCTGATCCTGATCCTGGTCCTGAGAGTTGTCTACGCAACGCGGCTTTTACCGGTAGTGCTACGGTGGTAGCATCACTTTTTTTGCGGCGAGTTTTGTTATCGACTTTCGCGTCGGTGTGATATTGGCGTTTGGCAGAAAATAGTCCACATAATAACCCTACAG
>JANQIS010000223.1 GCA_028282045.1 Gammaproteobacteria bacterium | reverse complement strand
TGCTGTTGCATGAGATTTTTAATAACCTCATGATCCTCGCCCTCCTTTACTGTGACCAGCTTATCTTTTGGCGTCATGATCTGGGTAACTGGCTGATCCAAATTGTTAACAAAACGAATGTCACGGCTGGTTACCAATCCCATTAACTGATTACCCTGTAAAATCGGAAACCCTGAGAAATGATACTGTTGGCGCATTTCAAGTAACTGGCGCACTGAAGTTTCCGGGGTAATTGTCACCGGATCTTTAATAACACCGCTTTCAAATTTTTTCACCTGACGAACTTGCTTAGCCTGTTGTTGTGGTGACATGTTCTTATGCACAATACCAATACCCCCCTCCTGTGCCATGCCAATAGCCAAACGCGCTTCTGTCACTGTATCCATAGCCGCAGACACCAAAGGAATATTTAAAGTAATATCACGCGTCAGATGCGTTTGCAGTGAAACTTCATTGGGCAAAACATTAGAATAATCAGGAACTAACAGCACATCATCGAAAGTGATGGCATCATGTAAAATACGGGGCATTGCTAACTCTCCAGGCGGGAAAAATTAGCAATTTATGTTACCACCGCTTAGGTGCCTGAAGCAAGAAATATGTTGCGTAATTAACTCATCATCCTACAATGACTCCACAGCATGAACACACACAGCTTTATGGCAGCACAAATTATTGACGGTAAGGTCATTGCACAACAAATCCGCAACGAAATCAGGCAGGCGGTATTACTCCGCCAGCAACAAGGTCAAACCACTCCGGGGCTTGCTGTTGTAATCGTTGGTGATGATCCTGCATCACAGGTATATGTTAAAAACAAACGTCGCGCCTGTGAAGAAGTGGGTTTTGTCTCAAAGCATCATGACCTGCCTTACAACACTACGCAAAAAACTTTACTTAAACTTATTGATAAATTGAACCACGACCCTAGCGTGCATGGCATCCTGGTGCAACTACCCCTACCCGCACATATCAGTGAAAATTGTATTGTTGATGCTATTACACCGGTAAAAGATGTGGATGGCTTTCATCCTTATAATATCGGTTTGCTGGTACAGCGTCGCCCGCAACTACGCCCTTGTACACCCAAAGGTGTGACCACACTACTTAAACGTACTATTAATAATATCCAAGGCATGCATGCTGTTATTGTCGGTGCTTCCAATATTGTCGGTCGTCCATTGAGTATGGAAATGCTATTGCAAAAATGCACTGCCACCGTTTGCCATCGCTTTACACGTGACCTCAAAGCCATCACACAAAACGCGGATATTTTGATCGCCGCAGCCGGCAAACCCAAACTGATCAGCGGTGAGATGATAAAACCTAACGCCATCGTAATCGACGTGGGGATCAATCGCTTAGATGATGGTTCGTTATGCGGTGATGTTGATTTTGATTCTGCTAAAACAGTCGCTAGCTGGATTAGTCCAGTACCTGGCGGCGTTGGTCCAATGACCGTAGCCACTTTACTGGAAAACACCCTGCTAGCAACTGAACTACAACAAGCACATCATCAATAGTTGATACTTTGATGCCCGGTAGCCGGGCAGGCATACATGAAAGTGTAGCATGTACTTCAAACTATGAAGGTTGTACCTCATCATAATGATTTGTGTTTTGTGCTCCTGAAGCATCTTCTTCTATACGGGCAAAGCAAAAATCTGCCTGAGACCAACTATTTACAGGCGCTGTAGGTTTAGCACCAAAAGCCAATGAAACTGCAGCTCGATCCCGAGCGGGGACCACAGTAGGCGCAAAACTCGTTAGCGTTTCCTCACGCGCAGCACGAATCGTTTGACATTCCTCAGCCCGACCACCTCTTACTGCTTGCATGGTTGTTTCCGCATAAATCACCGCAATATCGACAAGAGATATAGCAGTCTCAGAACTGGTGTCATCGGACATTGCACAAGACTCCCCGATACTACATACTGTCCCGTTTGCAAATTTTACAGCAGAAACGCCGTATAATGGTTTAGCTCGAGATGGTTCTGCAGCCTTTAAACCAAATTTCTCTTCTCGCCCATCCTCATAAATTAGCATCATTGGTTTTGCATTACCCAAATCAATGATAGATCCAACAAGTTGGCCATCACTATTAGGCACCATAAGCTTCATGCAAGCGAGACGGCTTATGGCACCATCAACATCTTTATATGTTCTTCCAAGCGCTTCCACGCTAACAGAGTCACTTTCTGCTACTGCTGTTAAGATGCCTGCTCCGAATGCCTTATCTTGTTGTCGAGCGCTTAAAGCCTCCCCCCCATCTTAATAGATAACCACGTTGGATAAAGGTTAATGAATCCGGGGGCGATAGTTCTAGTCTATACAGTTCATTAAACTTATTAACTAATTGTTGTTTACTTTCTTGGTCTGGAAATTGCTTAAATTCTAACATTGATCAATCCTTCTTTCAGGGACGTTAACTATTTATATCCTATCCCACTTAGTATGGGGTTTTGACCTCTAGGGCGAATATTGATCATATCGGCTGATTTCCATCCTCAAAACAGACTCATCTCTGCACTACATAGCATTTAACTATACTGCTTTGCAGGAATTATCAGCACGATGTAATCGAAATATCCAAGCCAGCGAAATCTGTGCCATCATAACAAGGTCATCGCTGCCTGATTGTTGGTATTTTTACAGCCTCACCTAATACTCCCAACACTATTTATTCAAATTTGTCGTAAAACCCCTTCCTTGATAAAGCAAAAGTAAATGCCAGATTCAGCACTTACTTTTAACTCGGCCAACTACAAACACTAATGGTATCAGCAATAAACAAATAACTGCCAGCATCAAATAAGTATTGGCATAAGCATGACTATGAACAAATTGACCAATCAACTTATAAAGAAATGCTAAACCTTGGATATTGTGCTGTGCAATATCTGCTGGCATTAGCCAAGAAGATAGAGCAGGATTTGCTGTGGTAGTAAACCCACTAGCCAGATGCCAATACATTTGTTGTTGCTG
>JANQIS010000212.1 GCA_028282045.1 Gammaproteobacteria bacterium | reverse complement strand
TATAATGCGACCTGTCTGTGCTATGCCATTCGGCTAAAAGCAGCGCTGGCTATCGCAGTCTACTCGCCCTCGGCTTCGCCTCTCCCTGGCTCGCAGCGTTTGTATCTCAGTAGTCAGTTGTGTGATTTGTCGTAGTGACTGAATATTCTCTCTGAACAGTATCAGGCCGCCGATGTGATAATCATTGAGAATCTCAATCACAGAAGGATTGGCTTTAACCAGGCCATTTTTACAATCCGGTTCACCAACCGGACACCAATAACGAAAATCCAGCATCAGTTTTTGGCCAATTTTCTCAGCTAAGGACATATTGTTCACCATATGTTGTAGCTGTTTATCTACACTATCTTGCTGCCCTTGGGCAAACCCGACGTTAACAAAAAAGGCTAAAGTACATAATACTGCAAGAGTTTTCACTGTTTTCCCCTCAACAAAAGCACTGATTACCATTATGGCTAGGGCATGTTCTTAATTGCTTAGCTGAAATGATAAATAGGCCAGTTCATGACACGCCTTAGTGTAGTATGATATTGACAACCTGTTGGTTACATTACAAAGAATATAATCAAGCAAATAGCACGCAAATATTGCTATATCTACATCAGAGAGACTTTTACAAACTTAATTCTCGTTTTTTTATAATTAAAACATCAGGTTTTTTAATCATCGCCGTTTGTTGAGAAAGTAGCGTTTACATATCGCCTATGCTAAAGTGCTCGGACCTGAATTGATGATACCTTAACCATGCAGCCGCAATACGAGTCTCGGCTTGAGCGCTTCTGGCCTAAACGTCCGACAGAACATCTGAGCACGACAGAACGTGAGTTTTATCGCGATAAAATCAAGCAACTACTCAAACAACACAACGCCACCATCATCGCACACTACTACGTCGACGCTGAAATCCAATGCCTGGCAGAAGAAACCGGTGGTATCGTGGCAGATTCATTAGATATGGCCAAATTCGGCCGTGACTGCAGCGCCGATACGCTGATTGTTTGTGGCGTGTATTTTATGGCAGAAAGTGCCAAGATCTTAAGTCCCAACAAACGGATATTGATGCCGACAACAGAGGCAACCTGCTCCCTGGATATTAGTTGCCAACCGGAAGAATTTGCAGCCTTTAAAGCAGCGCATCCGGAGCGTACCGTAGTGGTGTATGTCAATACCTCTGCAGCGATTAAGGCCATGGCTGATTGGTGTGTCACCTCCAGCATTGCCTTGGATATAGTGACACATCTAGACACGCAAGGTGATAAAATCCTCTGGGCACCGGATAAATACCTTGGCAGTTATATCCAAAAACAAACCCAAGCGGATATGCTGTTATGGGATGGTTCATGCATCGTACATGAAGAATTTAAGGCCAATGCACTCAAAGCACTCAAAGCACAATACCCTGAAGCTGCTGTGCTGGTACACCCTGAATCCCCAGAAGCGGTGATTGATTTAGCAGATGTCGTTGGCTCAACTTCACAATTACTTAAAGCCAGCCAGACATTACCCAACAAGCAGTTTATCGTGGCTACTGATCGCGGTATTTTCTACAAAATGCAACAAGCTTCACCGGATAAGACTTTTATGGAGTGCCCGACCGGTGGTACTGGCGCCACTTGTCGTAGTTGTGCTCATTGCCCATGGATGGCAATGAATGGCCTGAAGAATTTAGCCAAAGCTCTGGAACACGGTAACAATGAGGTGATCGTGCCTGATGATATTCGCGAACGCGCATTGATTTCGCTTGAACGTATGGTGCAGTTTCAAACATGATGAGCGTTGATTTGCAAACTATTAAAGCCAAT
>JANQIS010000182.1 GCA_028282045.1 Gammaproteobacteria bacterium | reverse complement strand
GCCTGCTCTGGCGTAACACTTTCACGATAGCGAAACTCACTGGCAATCTCTACATCACACGGTAGTTTAGCGTGTGCTTCCAACCAGTGTTTTGCTACTAAACCAGCATGATAACTGGTACCACAAGCAACAATTTTGATTGCTCTGACTTGGTTTAACAGTGTCTGCAAGGCTGATGGCACCGTTAAGCTTTGTTCATTGGTGAAGTAGTGCTGCAAGGTATCTTGTACTGCCTGCGGCTGTTGGTAGATCTCTTTTTGCATGTAGTGTTTGTAGGGGGCTTTTGAAGTAGCATCAACACTGACCTGTTGCTCATGAATATCGCGCATAGTCAGCCGGCCTTGTTGATCATACAAAGTAAACTGATCTGCCGTTATTGCGGTGATATCACCTTCCTCAAGGTAAATAAAGCGCGAGGTCAAAGAACGTAATGCCAAGACATCAGAAGCCAGAAAATGCTCGCCTACGCCCACACCCATTACCATGGGCGAGCCTGAGCGTACTGCATAAAGCGTATCAGGTTGCTGCAAGTTTAAAATGACCAGACCATAGGCACCGGTCAGTTGTTGTGTCACTTCGGTAATCGCCGCGATAGGGGAAACCGCATCAGACCAGGCACGCACCAGCAAATGAGCAATGACTTCCGTGTCCGTTTCAGACTGCATGCTACACCCATGCTCGATCAATTGAGTACGCAGTACATCAGCATTTTCAATAATGCCGTTATGCACAATGGCAATATGATCCACCACATGAGGGTGCGCATTAATCTGTGTTGGTTTACCATGAGTGGCCCAACGTGTATGGGCGATACCAATATGACCCGGTAGCGGTTGCTGCGCTAGCGCATCAGCCAGCCTGACGACTTTACCGACTACTTTAAGGCAATGCGATTTCCCATCTGAATCAACCACACACATACCGGCTGAATCATAACCACGATATTCCAGTTGCTTTAATCCTTCGATTAATATCGGGCTGATTGGGCGCTTGGTAATACCAGCGATAATACCACACATAGCTTAGCCTTTGCTCTTTTTAGTCGGTCGTCGCCACCCCTTGACGAACGATTGGCGGCAACGGCCTAATGCGAGTGTATCGGCTGGGACGTCTTGGGTAACGGTAGTGCCTGCACCCACAGTGGCGCCTTTAGCAATCGTCACCGGTGCAACAAGTTGGCAATCAGAGCCGATAAACACTTCATCTTCAATCACCGTTTGGTGCTTATTAGCTCCGTCGTAATTACACGTTATCACTCCTGCACCGATATTGACATTGGCACCTACAATCGCATCGCCAATATAACTTAAATGATTCGCCTTACTACCTACACCTAAGGTAGCTTTTTTCACTTCGACAAAATTACCAACTTTAGCACCTGTCTTAATCACACTGTTGGGACGAATGCGTGCAAATGGTCCTATATGACAACCTGCCTCGAGCCTGGCACCGTCAATGACGCTATTGGCTTCAATCACCACATCTTCCTCAATGAAACTATCGCGGATAATACAATTAGGCCCAATGGTAGCGTTCTTGCCTAAGGTTACTTTGCCTTCAAAAATCACATTAACATCGACAATACAATCCTGTGCCGGCACAACAACACCGCGAATATCCACACGCGCCGGATCAAACATCGTGACGCCCGCCAACATCAGGTCACGCGCTTGCCAGTATTGATAACAGCGCTCCAATTTTGCCAACTCTGCCCGTGTATTAGCGCCATAAATTTCTTGCACATCTTTAGGACGCGATACTGAAATAGCCACACCATGTTCACGCGCCATTTTGACAATATCAGTCAAGTAATATTCGCCCTGACTATTTTGGTTATTTAATTGTGGTAACCAATCCTGCAAATGCTTGGCATAGACACAGTAAATACCGCTGTTAATCTCCTGTACTTGTTTTTGTAAGTCAGAAGCATCACGCTCTTCAACAATACCGGTCACTTGGCGGTATTCATCGCGGATAACCCGACCAAGCCCTGATGGGTTATCAACAGTAGCCGTCAATAAACCAAGCTGTGACTTACCCGTTGATTTGACAAAATGCTGCAAAGTCGCGCTGGTAATCATCGGGACATCGCCATAAAGGATCAGCACTTGATGATCGACTGGTAATTGTGGTAACACTTGCTGTACTGCATGGCCAGTGCCTAGCTGTTCTTTTTGTACGACCCAAATAACTTCATTACGATGCGCCATAGCGGTTTTAACTAACTCACCTTGGTGTCCGCAAATCACAAAAACGTTATCAGCCTTCAGTTCTGCCACCGTATCCAGCACATGCTCAATCAATGCCTTACCCGCAAGTTGATGCAGTACCTTCGGTTGCTGAGAGTTCATACGAGAACCACTCCCTGCCGCAAGGATAACGATACTTAATGGCATAATGCATAGCTAATATTTTGTAATCTTTTTATTTTAACGTCTGAGCAGCTTTTTGAGTAGGGAAGTAGTCGAACTGCGCATAAAAACTGCCATAGATCGGTATCGCAACAAGCAGGAAGTGGGGTGGCACTGTAAGACAAAAAGACTTTCACTCAGTTTGCGTTTAGATTTGGGGCTTCTGACAGGGCAAAATGAATGGAGTGTACAACGAGTACATGACTGAGTCTTGTGACAAAGAAGTGCCGAAGATGAGTGCAAAATGCGTGACTTGACCGGACCCCGTATCAAGTACGGGGTGACTACGTCATTTTTTGCGACGCTGGCGCATCAACTCAATCACCCTCAACTTCGCCATCGCCTCTTGCAAATCTTGCAATGACTTACGGTACTCATCAGCACTACCTTTATTGCTCAGGGCTTTTTCGGCGCGTTGCTTAGCTTCCAGGGCGGCAGCTTCGTTGACATCCTGCGGACGGGCAACAGTATCAGCCATAATGCTCACTTGTGTAGGCTGCACTTCAAGGATACCACCGGAGATATAAAGAATTTCTTCAGTATTGCCATGACGAATGCGTACCGCTCCAGGTGCTACACTGGTCAGCAATTGCAAGTGACCCGGCGTGATACCCAGATCACCGTCACCACCTTTGATCAGCAGCATCTCGACATCACCAGAGAAGATGGCACCTTCCGGGCTGACGATATCAAGCTTAAATGTGTTTGCTGTGGCCATATGTACTGCGCCTTATTTACATAGATTCTGCTTTCTTAATCGCTTCATCGATAGAGCCGACCATGTAGAAAGCTTGTTCTGGCAAATGATCATACTCACCTTCAACGATGGCTTTGAAGTCACGGATGGTCTCTTTTAATGGTACATATTTACCAGGGTTACCGGTAAAGACCTCTGCCACATGGAAAGGTTGTGACAAGAAGCGCTGAATCTTACGCGCACGCGCCACGATGAGTTTATCTTCATCAGACAATTCATCCATACCGAGAATAGCGATGATGTCTTTTAAGTCTTTGTAACGCTGCAAGGTTTTTTGTACTGCACGCGCCACATCGTAGTGTTCCTGGCCAACCACTTCCGGATCAAGCTGGCGACTGGTTGAATCCAGCGGATCTACTGCCGGGTAGATACCCAACTCAGCAATCGGACGGGATAATACGATGGTCGCATCTAAGTGTGAGAATGTGGTGGCTGGGGATGGGTCAGTTAAATCATCTGCTGGTACGTATACCGCTTGCACCGAGGTAATAGAACCGGTTTTAGTGGAGGTAATCCGCTCTTGCAGCACACCCATTTCTTCAGCCAGAGTTGGCTGATAACCTACCGCAGATGGCATACGCCCCAATAATGCTGACACTTCAGTACCAGCCAAAGTGTAACGGTAGATGTTATCAATAAACATCAAAACATCACGGCCTTCATCACGGAAGCTCTCGGCCATAGTCAAACCAGTTAATGCCACACGCAGACGATTACCTGGAGGCTCATTCATCTGACCGTACACTAAGGTAACTTTATCCAAAACGTTGGATTCTTGCATTTCATGGTAAAAGTCGTTACCTTCACGGGTACGCTCTCCTACACCGGCAAATACGGAATAACCACTGTGCTCGGTGGCAATGTTATTGATCAATTCCATCATGGTCACGGTTTTACCCACGCCGGCACCACCGAACAAACCCACTTTACCGCCTTTAGCAAACGGACAAATCAGATCAATCACTTTAACACCCGTTTCCAACAGTTCACGGCTGAGGGCCTGATCTTCAAACTTAGGCGGTGTAACGTGAATCGGACGGCGCTCTTTTGCGCCAATCGGGCCTTTCTCATCAATGGGGTTGCCCAATACGTCCATAATACGGCCCAATGTTTTCGCACCGACAGGTACTTTAATGGCCTCACCGGTATTAAGGGCTTTCAAACCACGCTTTAGGCCATCGCTCGTTCCCATAGCAATACAGCGCACCACACCATCACCGAGCTGCTGCTGCACTTCAATAGTCAAGCCAGTTGCTTCAATAACCAGTGCATCATACACTTTAGGCACGGCATCACGAGGGAATTCAACATCGATTACTGCACCAATCACTTGGATGATGACACCTTCGGCATGGTCTTTTGCATCAACCGCTTTGGAAGCCTTAGTCGCTTTCTTTGTGGCTGTTTTGGCTTTTGCTGTACTCATATCATTTCCTCTATATGATCATTGTGCCTCATCAAGTGCTTCGGCACCGGAGACGATTTCTGCTAATTCTTTAGTAATGGAAGACTGGCGGGCTTTGTTATATTCCAGTTTTAATTGACCGATTACCTCGCCAGCATTATCAGTAGCATTTTTCATCGCCATCATACGAGAAGCTTGCTCGCAGGCGAAATTCTCCACCACTGCCTGATACACTTGTGACTCCACATAGCGTACCAACAGCATCGTTAACAAATCCTTTGCACTGTACTCGTAGATGTAATCCCAGAAATACTCAGGCGTCTCGTCCTGGCTGGGCACCACAGGTAAAAGCTGCTCTAAAGTGGGTTTTTGCGAAATGGTGCTGTTAAACTCATTAGAGATCATAAACAAACGATCAATCTTGCCTTCATCATAGGCGTCGAGCATCACCTTGACCGAGCCAATCAAATCTTTAACTTGAGGCTGTTCACCCAGATGATGGGCGTAGGTAACGATATTAGCCTTTACTCGCTTAAAGAAAGTTTCAGCTTTGTGGCCAATGATGGCAACGTCAATATCGATTTTTTTGTCCTGCCACTCTTGCATAGACTGTACGGCCAGCTTGAAGGCATTGATATTCAATGCACCACACAAGCCACGGTCAGTCGATACCACAATATAGCCTACTCGCTTGACTTCACGCTCATGCAAATAGGGGTGTTTATACTCAGGATGGGATTTAGCAACGTGGCCAATGATCTTACGCGCGATTTGTGCGTAAGGTTTGGTTGCCTCCATATGATCACGTGCCTTGCGCAACTTACTGGCAGCGATCATTTCCATCGCACGCGTAATCTTTTTGGTGTTTTGTACACTACCGATGCGTGACTTAATCTCGCGAGCAGTTGCCATAAGTTATCCTACCAAGTTTGTGTCTGCTTAAATGATTCGATGGCACTGGTCAGTGCTTTAGCAATGTCATCGTCATATTTACAGTGTTTGTTGATGTCTGCCATCAGTTTTTTGTGTTCACTGTTCAGGTAGTCATGCAGTGCGGCTTCAAAGTCAACCACTTTGTCAATCTCGACATCATCTACATAACCTTTCTCAACCATAAACAATGAGGCCGCCATTTCAGCTACCGATAACGGCGCGTATTGCTTTTGCTTCATGACTTCCATCATGCGCTGACCGCGCTCTAATTGTTTACGGGTCACGTCATCTAAATCAGAAGCGAATTGTGCAAAGGCCTCCAACTCACGAAACTGTGCCAATGATAGTTTCACACCACCGCCAAGCTTCTTGATAATCTTAGTTTGTGCCGCACCACCCACACGCGAAACGGAAGCGCCGGCATTAATTGCTGGACGAAAACCTGAGTTAAACAAGTCTGTTTCTAAGAAGATCTGACCATCAGTAATCGAGATCACGTTGGTTGGTACGAAAGCCGAAATATCACCGGCTTGGGTCTCAATAATGGGTAAGGCAGTTAATGAACCTGTTTTACCTTTGACTTCACCCTTAGTCACTTTTTCAACATATTCAGCATTGACGCGTGCTGCACGTTCCAGCAAACGTGAGTGCAAGTAAAACACATCACCAGGATAAGCTTCACGCCCCGGTGGACGACGTAACAACAAGGAAATCTGACGATAAGCCCACGCTTGCTTAGTCAAGTCATCATAAACGATCAAAGCATCTTCGCCACGATCACGGAAATACTCGCCCATAGCACAACCGGCATATGGTGCGATAAATTGTAAGGCCGCAGCGTCAGCCGCACCGGCTGCTACGACAATGGTGTGCTTCATCGCGTCGTGTTCTTCAAGCTTACGCACCACATTAGCAATCGATGAAGCTTTCTGGCCAATGGCCACATAAATACATTTTACACCGGTATCTCTCTGGTTAATGATGGTATCGATAGCGACGGCTGTTTTACCTGTCTGGCGGTCGCCAATAATCAATTCACGCTGACCACGCCCCACTGGTGTTAACGCATCGATCGACTTGATACCGGTTTGCATCGGTTGAGAAACCCCTTCCCGAGCAATCACGCCAGGGGCAACTTTCTCAACTGGAGAGGTGGTTTTGGTCTTAATCGGCCCACTGCCGTCAATTGGATTGCCTAAGGCATCAACCACACGACCTAACAAAGCCTCACCGACCGGTACTTCAAGAATTTTACCAGTACAACGAACAGTCTGACCTTCTGCCAAGTGCTCAGCCGGACCTAACACCACGGCACCCACAGAATCCCGTTCAAGGTTTAATGCCAGGCCATATATATCACCTGGGAGTTCAAGCATTTCACCATATTCAGCTTCTGCCAAGCCATGGATACGAATAATGCCATCACGCACACTTACAATAGTACCTTCAGTACGCGCCTGTGTTGCGATCGAAAAGTTGGCAATACGTTCTTTAATTAAGTTACTGATTTCAGCCGAATTCAACTGCATGGTTTTACCTTTTTTCTTAATGAATCATTTGTTGCGCCAGGCGCCTCAGTTGTCCTTTAATCGAGGCATCAATGACCCGATCACCAATGCGCACTATTGCGCCCCCAATCAGTGACTCATCCACCTCATGCTCTAGTGCAACCTCTTTTGCAACTTGCTTCTCAATCGCCATAGTGATGTGTTTGAGCACCGCTTTGGTAATCTTATCTGCAGTAACAATGGTCGCATGAACAACTGCCTCATCAGCTTGTTGCTCCTGGACAAACAAATTGGCAATTTCCGCTAACACACTTAAGCGGCGTTTTTCTGCCAGTAAACGCAAAAAATTGCTTTGATGCTGGTCAAGCTTTTTGCCCAGGACGGCAATCAGCGCCTCAACCACCACCACTTGTCCAATCATAGGGTGGCTCAACAACAAGGCAATATCATCGTTACAAATCACTTCACCACAGGCGAGCAGGATTGCCGCCCACTGCGCCACCTTTTTATGTGCTTTAGCATATTCATATGCCGCACGAGCGTAGGGTGTTGCAACTACAGTTCCACCTGTCATTAGCGAATCTCTTCTACCAATTTATCTAAAATTGCCTGATTAGCTGCCTTATCGATATTGCGACGCAACAGCTTCTCTGCACCGGCGACAGCTAATTCTGCCACTTTAGTGCGCAGTTCTTCAGAGACACGACGATATTCCACATCTATCTCATGAGCTGCAGCTTGTTTCATTTTCTCAGTCACATCGCGTGTGTGCTCACGCGCTTCTTCTTCAATCACATGGGCACGATGGTTGGCCTGTTCGATAATAGTGGAAGCTTGTGCTTTAGCTTCACGGATAACTTCTTTAGCTTTGTGATGGGCTACTTCAAGTTCATACTGACCACGTTCAGCAGCAGCCAAACCATCAGCAATTTTTTTGCGGCGCTCAGCCAATGCTTTACTGATTGACGGCCAGATGAACTTCACGGTCAATGCCACAAAGATCAAGAAGGTGATCATCTGCCCTACTAATGTCATATCGATACCCATAACGGCTTATCCTTTATCCAGCAAACTGAAAACGTGCTTTAGGCAGCACCCATCGCGTGAGTCACCGGACCCATAAATGGGTTAGAGAACATCACCAGCAGGCCCAAGACGATGGAGATTACCGCAAACTGGTCAACAAAGGCCATCATAATAAAAAAGCGACCCATCAACATTTTGTTCAGCTCTGGTTGGCGCGCTACACCTTCTAAGTACTTACCGCCCAAAACACCGAAACCAATCGCAGTACCGCAGGCAGCAAGACCAATAAACAGCGCCGATGCAATGGCTGATAAGCCTTGCAAGTTTCCGCCGAAAATACTGGCTAAGTTCATCATGTCGTTTCTCCTTATGGTTAAAATTAATTAATGTTCTGCTTCGTGTAACTCTGCGGCCATGTTCAAGTAAACCACGGTCAACAGCATAAATACAAAAGCCTGAATACTGATAATCAAGCCGTGCAGTAATGCCCAGGGCACACCAACCGGCCATTGTGCATACCAGGGGATTAGCGCAGCGATCAAAATAAAAATCATCTCACCGGCAAACAAATTACCGAACAATCGCAGTGACAATGAAAACGGTTTGACAAACGCCTCCATGGCATGGAAAAACACGTTAATTGGCAGTAACCACCACCCGAAAGGAGCACTTAAAATTTCTTTAATCACACCGAACAAGCCTTTGAAACGAATATTGTAGATAATCAGCAGAATAAAGACACTCAATGACAGTGCAAAAGTCGTGTAAGGATCAGCAGTGGGCACAGAGCGAAAATAGTGCACACCAAACCAAGACAAAATGGTCGGCAGCAAATCTAACGGCACCAAATCCATAAAATTCATCAAAAAGATCCAGACGAAAATAGTTAACGCTAACGGTGCCACCATGGGAGAATGCTTCATGAAATTCTCTTCACTCAGCTTTTCAATCCACTCAATCGCTGCTTCAACAATATTTTGCCAGGCTCCCGGCAGGCCGGAATTCACTTTCCTGGCCACCAGCCAGAAAGAAAAGAAAAACGACAAGCCTAACACCCACGAAACGATCAGTGTATCGAGGTGAACCACCCAAAAACCACTGCCGCCAAAATGCCCTGTCGCCAGGCTAAAGTCTAAATTGTGCAAATGGTGTTTAATATATTCTGATGAACTCATGAAGCCATTGCCCTCTTCATTTGTAATGAAGTCAGCATATTGCCAACCTGCACCACCATGACACCAATTAAGAATGCAATCCAATTAACGGTAAATAACAGCATCACCAACACGACACCAATAACTAACACCATAAATTTAACTGCCTGCGCAATATATAAAGCGTTGGCTACAACCTGTGGCTGCGCCCCTGGGGTACGCTCAAGCCGCCATAGTTTATAGAGTAAATAAGCCACTGCACACCACATCACAATGACACCTGCCGCCACAGAAAATAATACTGAAGGCGCTACTATACCAGCAATAATTATGGCGAACAAACCAACGATTATTTGGGTCAGTACAGCTTTCATTGCTAATGTCATTGACGGCATCAAGCACTTAAATTTGCGCAGCAGTATATAGGGTTCATTGCTACGTGACAACCTGAACTTATCGATTGTAAATAACACTGTAGTTTCTTGATAATATCGCTACGGTTAGACATCCACATACCACTATCCAAATCAGTCATCAGGTATCTCAAACATATCCATCATTGTTGCTCATCGGATGACAATCTCCTGTTGGCATCGTGTACAAACTGATGGCACGCCGACTAAACCGAATGCTGTTTAGCCAGAATAAAATAGCTTTTCATCTCTATGCCACAGTAACGCTTTACAACAACAATTTTTTTGGTATGATGAGCGCCTGTTTGAGGTGCTTTGCGCATCAAACTTAGTGCGGGAATAGCTCAGTTGGTAGAGCACAACCTTGCCAAGGTTGGGGTCGCGAGTTCGAGTCTCGTTTCCCGCTCCATCTTAGAATGGTCCATACCGAAGACATGGGTTACAGTTTATATTCGAGACATAGGTAACACTTTTGCACCGAATGGGTTATCAATTGGCTCCACTCTACTAGCAGTCTCATCGAAATACCCTAAGTCATATTGCATAAAGCTAACTAGCCATATTTT
>JANQIS010000066.1 GCA_028282045.1 Gammaproteobacteria bacterium | reverse complement strand
ATCTTGCAATATTATGCCAAGCCACAGAATAAGCGTCACTTCTCTGATCTGGCTGCTGCTATTGGGTTGGATACGAGTAATTATATTGTGTCGAGTATTTTGGCCGGGGCTATTGTGGGTGGCATAGTTGCTCTTGCAACTATAGTAGGTATGGAGGTTATGGGCGCAGTGACAATTGCATTTTTAGGACTAGCATTTGCTGGTTTGATAAACTTAGGCTTTGAAAGAATTGAAGAGGGGTTTGAGGTAAAAGAACTTTTCGGTGAGATGATTGGAAAGTGTGGTAGCTTCCTCAATGAATACTGGCCTGAAATGCAAGCTGCTTATGATCAATCGGCTACAATAGATGACCAGCTTGAAGCGCGAGGTATTATTCCAGTAGTCAAAAACTAGGAGATAAGGTGAAGCAGGTTAATAAACATTTTTTATGGCGGGCCTGGGTATTTTTAATCATTTATTCATTTAGTGCTTTGTTAGCAAGTAGTTTGTTAACAAGTAATAAATCTTTTGTTTTGGTTTTTCTCATTTTGACAGCATTGTTTATCATTATTGTACCGTTTTCACGCTTTAGTGTGAGCACTTATCTTATCAACGGTACCTATCTATTTCTATTAGGATTTATTTGCCTACTTAGCGCCATTATTTTTACCTTACTACCATCCGCAAATGCCATGCATTATTATAGCTTGCCATCGCCTGAGAACTATATTGCCTGCGCATTTTGCACCTTGCCTCTTATGGCTTTGTTTATTCACATGGTTCATAAAGGGTGTAAATCGAAACAAGATATTGAAAAAGCTTACGTTAAGGACAGTAAAAAGATCAACTTGGAAACCAGAGAATACTATCTCAATCAGGGTCTTGACATCTTTAACGCGGTTACACGTGTACGCATGAAAGATATGCGGCTAAACAAATTTTTTGAAAATCATATTAATATTGTTTACTGGGTCCTCGTAACCACTTCAGGATTAGGGCCAGCTATTCCCGTCTTGATTTCTCGCAATGCAGGACAGCAGCCGCTTAACTATTTTTTCTTAATCGGCATTAGCTACTTTGCATTACTTTGTGCCTACTTGATTCCTATCAATTTCCATTTAATCCGCACGGTGCTTTACATCCAAAAGAAATACAATATCAGGCTCAAACTGGCGTATAAAAACGATGATGATGTTATTATTGTCTGAGCCAGAGCGCATCACCTTCAGTGCCGGCAAGAACACCATCACGCTGTTGCCAACAGCCATTCACATCAACGCCCCGTATATGCTTGCCAGATTGCACTAACCGCTGATTCGGGTATATTGGTTAATAGCCCACATGTCAATGGTGGGAAAACTTATTGTAAAACGATAATTAGCTGTTACACTTGATATGATGAAGATGAAAGATAAAACCAATCAGCGTATTCGACGCGTCAGTGCCATTTTGAAATGGTTGTTTATCATCGCGATGGTAGTGGTGCCGTTGTTATATGTTTCCTTTTGGGCGTTTGATTCACATATTTTCTCCAAGTCGCTTGGTTTGTCAGTCATTCCGGCTTATCCGGTACATTCGTTGGGCCAGCAATTGCCGGTAGAAATTCGTATTGTGGGCTTTTGTGTGTCGTTGGTCCCGATGATTTTCTTTATTGTCAAAATGGTATTTTTGGTCAAACTATTTGCTTTATATGAGCGTGGCATTATTTTTGCTATCGGCAATGTGCGTAATATCCGTCGTCTGGGTTGGACAATGCTGCTATGGGAGGTGGCCAATCCTTTCTACCAATTACTCTTAACGTTTGTTATTTCCTCCAACAATCCGCCGGGGCACCGTTTTGTATCCATATCTTGGAACAACATCGATGTCTCAACCACGATTATGGCTGTGATCATTTTGGTGGTTTCTTGGATTATGCGTGAAGGGGTACGTTTAGAAGAACAGCAGCGATTGACGGTGTAGTATGGCGATTATTGTGAATTTGGACATTATGCTAGCTAAGCGCAAGATGCGTTCTAAAGAGCTGGCAGAGCGCATTGGCATCACCGAGCAAAACCTCTCAATTCTTAAAACCAGCAAAGCCAAAGCCATTCGTTTTTCCACCTTAGAAGCCATTTGTACTGAGCTACAATGCCAACCTGGTGATATCTTAGAGTTCATCGATATTGATAGTGATGAGGACAACGAGGCAGACGAAGAGGAATAATCTGGTGAGTCACAAACCTCTGTCTATTTCATCTGCTCTTGCTGCGATGCGTGATGCTGGTTTAGAGGAGCGTCCAGCCCAGGCACAAATGATGCAGGCAGTGGCCGATGCATTTGCCCAGCGTAAATTTGCCGTGTTGGAAGGGGGTACCGGTATCGGCAAAACCTTTGCCTATCTGATTCCTAGCGTGATTGCCCGTAAACCTAAGCAGCGTGTGATCATCGCTACAGCCACGGTTACACTGCAGCAGCAACTTGCCTTACAGGATTTGCCACAGCTTGAACGTCTATTAAGCCGCAAATTGCAATATAGCATAGGCGGCGCTATGTCTGTGCCCAGCGGTTGTATCATGTCGTTGATGCTGAACAAAGTGAGCTGACCTTATTCGGTGTTGATGAGCAGCCCTTACCGCAAAATGATACCGACCAAATTGAGCGGTTGATTGAGCGGCTGGAAACGGATTGGGATGGTGATCGTGATACCTTATCACAAGGAGTGGCAGACACATTATGGCAGCGCATTACCATTGACGCTGATGGTTGTAGTAACCGCCAGTGTGCTTTCTTTAAAGACTGTGCCTATTTTAAGGCCAGGCGTCAGTTGCAAAAAGCTGAGATTATTATTACTAACCATGACCTTCTGCTATCAGACGTTGCGCTAGGCACGGGGGTATTACTGCCACCGCTGGAGATGTCTTTATTGGTGATTGATGAGGCGCATCACTTTGCACAAAAAGCGATTCAACACTTTACCGCTACTGTCAGCCCAGGTTTCGCCAGTGACTGGCTCAGACGCTTTGTTAAGGTGCTTAAAGCCTATAGTGATCAAGTAGTATTGCCGGCACGATTAATTGAACGTGTTCAAGATCATATTGACCATATTCAGGCCAGCCTGCCTGAATGCCAACGTGTGTTACAGTCGTTGATGAGCGACGCAGAATTAACACGTCTGGTAAAATTACCACAGGTGCTGATCGAACAAGCCAAGCAGCTAGCGATCTATAGCCAGAAATTATTTGCCGATGTGTCAGCCATCCGCCAGGATATTATAGAAAAACACACCAGCGCTAGCTTAGAGCATTTCGAGCAGATTCAGGTGAGTTTAAGCTTATACCTGTCACGTATCGAGCGGTTTCATCGCGCCTGGCAGTTATTTACTTTAGAGGACTCACCGGCACTACCTCCGACAGCTCGCTGGCTTACAGTGTTGGCACAACAGCAAGTGCAAGTTCATGCTGCCATGACTTCAGCGGCCAACTTTCTGCCTAATTACCTGTGGGATCAATGCGTACAAGGTGTCGTGATGTGTTCAGCAACTTTGCGTAGTCTGGGGTGCTTTGATACCTTTATTCAATCCAGCGGGCTACAGTTTTATCAGTCGCGTGTTATGACAAAGGCCTTTGATTCGCCATTTGATTATCAGCGCTCGGTCTTGCAGTACGTTGACTTGGGCATGACACCTGATTATCAAAACCAAAATGCTTTTGCCCGGCATATTGCTGATGTCCTGCCAACATTGCTCGGTGATGAGAAGCATGGGGTGCTGGTATTGTTTACCAACCGTAAATTAATGCACCAAGTCTATGAGTATTGCCAAGCGCACTTTGGTGATGCGTTATTACTGCCAGATGAATTACCCAAGACTAAATTACTACAATGTCATCGCCGGCGCATTGATCAAGGTAAACCAAGTGTGTTATTCGGTTTGCAGTCTTTTGCCGAAGGTATTGATCTTCCCGGTGATTATTGCCGTCATGTGGTGATTACTAAAATCCCATTTAGCGTACCTAATACCCCGATTGAGCAAACACTGGCTGATTGGTGGCGCGACCAAGGTAAAGACGCCTTTTCTCAGCACAGTTTGCCACAGGCCAGTCTGAAGCTAACACAATATGTTGGGCGCCTGATTCGCCAGGGCGATGACGTTGGCACTATCATCTTACTGGACTCGCGTATAACCACGCGTTCTTATGGTAAATTATTGTTAGATAGCTTACCGGGTTTCACCCGTAAGACCTTAGGTTATAATGATCTGATCGACAAAGAAGTCAAAGTATCATGACGCTCAGTGTAAAAGATCCGGTTTATCAAAACACGCTATGGCAAGCACCAGCCATTGAGCCTGCCCAGCTAGAGCAGCAACTGACAGATCTACATCAGCGTATTGATGCATGGCAGCAACAGGATGAAGCACAACGTCAGGCGCACATAGTTGCTTGTCACCAAGCGATCCGCCAGGCAGATCATCTACCGGCAAAGCTCAGCACCTACTGCGGCATGACACAGCAACAAACTCAGGCATGGCTGCAGGCAATAACCACAGCCGATTTAGCCACACCACCCCCGTCAGGAGTGGTCGTGATACTCAACAGTAGCCTGGAGCCAACCGTCTGGTCGACACTGTGGGCTTGCCTGCAAGTGGGTTCGGCCGTGTTGCTGGCCAATACGGTACCGATGGCAGCAGTGGCAGCAGAACTCATGGCGCAGTGTCCTGCCGGGCTGCCTATATCAGTTGCTGCGCTAGCAGAATTAGCCCAACCAACTTGGCAACAAGCTGATATTGCCGGACTATACTGTTTTTCAGATGCGCTCACCGCCAGTACAGTACATGAATCATTAGCCGGACGCT
>JANQIS010000061.1 GCA_028282045.1 Gammaproteobacteria bacterium | reverse complement strand
ACTGACGCCAAACTGGAGCGCTGTAGGTAGCTGGGATTATTCGCTTAACAATAGTCGTACTATATCTGAATTTGGTGGCTTACAATACGATTCCTGCTGCTGGGCTATTCGCTTCCTGGCCTACCGCTATATTAGTAATAGCAATCCTAACGAGCCGCAAGATTTGGATGGTCCCATTGATACAGCATATATGGTACAATTCGAGCTCAAAGGATTGGGTAGTACGAGCAGCAGCCAACTAAATAGTCTGGTCGCTACCATACCAGGCTACAGTGCAAAATATTCAGGATTTAGATAGATGAAACATCGTTTACTTATTACAACACTTATGACACTTCTTCTCAGCACAGCGGCGTGGGCTACCACAGCAAAGACGGATACCTCATTGCAGAAACTGCCCAGTGATGCTCAGTTAGTTAATGGTATCGTCGCTATTGTCAATAATCGCGTTATTACATGGCAACAGCTTAACCAAGCCACCAAAATGGCCGAGGCACAAGCCCAACAAAACAGTATTTCACTGCCAGACAAAACCAGCCTACAACGCCAGGTTTTAAACCACCTGATTGTGCAAGAAATTGCATTGGAACTGGCCAAATTAAATAACATCAAGATTTCCGATGAGCAGGTGGACCACGCCATGCAACAAGTCACCTTGCAAAACGGCATCTCCATGAAGCAATTAACCAGCATGCTCACCAAGCAAGGCATCAACATGAGTGAGTATAAAAAATCGATTCATGACCAACTGGTGATTCGGGAACTTGAGCAACGCGCTGTGGCCAATAATATCATTATTACGCCTACTGAAATTAACAATTATCTCAAACAGCAACAAGCTAACGGCGGGATGAACACTGAATATGATGTTGAACACATTTTAATTTCTCTGCCAAACAACCCCACACCTGCACAGGTTGACGCTACCCATCAAAAAGCACAGAAAGTACGCCATGACATTAACAACGGCATGGAGTTTGCCCAGGCAGCTATGAAGTACTCTGATGCCGGTGATGCACTTAAAGGTGGCGACCTGGGATGGATGAATGTCGGACAATTACCTACTATCTTTGTCAAACCGGTTACCCATATGAAGTCAGGTGAGGTTTATGGCCCATTTAAAAGTGGCAGCGGCTATCATATTTTGAAACTGGTTGGCAAAAAAACACCCCCACCTCAACAGCACTTCATTACACAATACCACGTATATCAATTAGTGATAAAAACTAGCCCAGTTAAGTCTAACTTAGCCGCTAAAGCACAGATTGAGCGTATCCGCTTAGCGATTGAAAATGGCAAATCCTTTAGCGAGATGGTCAAAGCCAATTCACAAGATACTGCTACCATTGCTCAGGGTGGCGACCTGGGTTGGGTGGCTGCGGATCAACTTAACCCCGCTTTGGCTAATGTTGTGCCAACGTTATCAGCAGGCCAAGTCAGCCAACCGATTCAGGTCGGTAATGACTGGTACTTGATTAAAGTAACGGCAGAACGTCGACATAACGCTACCGCCAGCTTC
>JANQIS010000078.1 GCA_028282045.1 Gammaproteobacteria bacterium | reverse complement strand
GCGGTAAACCTGTGCGGTCAATTTTGCCAAGTTCGGTTGCAAGCCTATATAAAGTACCTAATGGCAGACCTTGCGGTGGCTCCAGCATGAGCCCATGGGGTGACCGAGCATGGGAAGGGTGCTTGCCGCTGACCTGCTCTCGTTGAAAGCCTAACGCCTCTGCAGCATGTGCTAATGTTATCGGGTCGGTAATTTTAGTACCATGACAGTCAACATACTGACCATTGATATAGCGTATTGAAGCGACTGAGATAGCAGATTCGCTGGAGGCGGCAGACCCATTGGAAGCGGTAGATTTAACTCGACAAGAGTGTGCTATTTCAGCACGTTTTTGAAGCTTGGCATTAGTGACTAAGGCAGCAAGAAAAGTCTTTATCAGCGGTTGTGGAATGTTCTCCTTTAAATAATCGCGTGCTTGCTTACATGAAATACGCCACGCTGGCAAATCCGCTTCCGTGGCAAAAGCCATATCGGCACTAGACTCACTAGCATCGCTGCCACTGTCAGATAATAGTTTTTCAAGCGCTCTTTGGGGTAGCCTTTTTAGCAATGCATTCATATCTCTCGCGGTGACCTCGTATGTCACTGCTGGCCCAGCTACGGCACTGCTTTTACCTGAAACACCATAAGCCATATCATCATCCTTAATGTTAAGTGTTTACCCCGCCGCACTGGTTTATGCGTGGTATTATTTTTGTTATGTATCTGCGTTATTGACTGGCTTAGTGTAAGATACTGCCAGGCGCGTAATTTGGATTGTCATAGAATAATAGTAACTATTATGGCGCATTCAATATTAATGCCACATTAAATTAGCACAAAACTTTGCAAAAATGCAAACAATTCAATAGGTTAAAATGCAGCCCAGTATTATGACAATGCAACGCGTAGGGAAAGTGGTTCCCCCTAAGCGTGAGATTCTTAAAGACATTTCCCTATCTTTTTTCTACGGCGCTAAAATTGGCGTATTAGGTTTAAACGGTGCCGGCAAGTCTACTTTGCTGAAAATCATGGCGGGTTTGGATACCGATATCCACGGTGAAATCCATCTCAAGCAGGGCACCAAAGTGGGTTACTTGCCGCAGGAACCGCAACTGGATGCTGATAAAGATGTGCGTGGCAATGTCGAAGAAGGCGTGGCGGAAATTAAAGCCCTGCTCAAGCGCTTTGATGAAATTTCTATGCAGTTTGCTGAGCCAATGAGCGATGATCAGATGAATGCACTACTGGCCGAGCAAGGTGAATTACAAAATGCCATTGATGCGGCTGATGCCTGGGAGTTGGATCGCAAACTGGAAATTGCGGCTGATGCCCTGCGCCTACCACCGTGGGATGCCGATGTCAGTAAACTCTCTGGTGGTGAACGCCGCCGTGTGGCACTGTGCCGTTTATTACTGTCAGCACCGGATATCTTATTGCTGGATGAGCCGACCAACCACTTGGATGCCGAAAGTGTTGCCTGGCTGGAGCGCTTCTTGCATGACTACAAAGGCACGGTGATTGCCGTCACCCATGACCGTTATTTCTTGGACAATGTGGCCGGCTGGATTTTAGAGCTTGACCGTGGCCATGGTATCCCGTTTGAGGGCAACTATTCCAACTGGCTGGAATATAAAGAACAACGCTTAGCTGCTGAAGCTAAGCAAGAAGCGGCACATCAGCGTAGCATTAAACATGAATTAGAGTGGGTACGTAGTGGCAGTAAAGGCCGTCATGCCAAGAGTAAAGCCCGTCTGCAGCGCTTTGACGAATTAAGTTCTCAAGAGTTTCAAAAGCGTCAGGAAACGCAGGAAATCTATATCCCTGCCGGTCAGCGTTTGGGTGATAAAGTGATTGATATCAACAGCTTATCTAAGGGCTTTGGCGATCGTTTGTTGATTGAAGATTTAACGGTTTCCATTCCAGCCGGTGCTATTGTCGGTATTATCGGCCCTAATGGTGCCGGTAAATCCACGCTGTTTAAAATGATCAGCGGTACTGAAGGGCCCGACCAGGGTAATGTGGCGTTGGGTGAAACGGTCGATCTGGCTTATGTAGACCAAAGCCGTGATAGCTTGGATAACAAAAAAACCGTGTGGGAAGAAATTTCTGACGGTTTGGATCATATCACTGTGGGCAATTACACTACGCCATCGCGTGCCTATTGTGGTTGCTTTAACTTTAAGGGTTCAGAGCAACAAAAACGTGTTGGTGATTTGTCCGGGGGGGAGCGCAATCGCGTGCATTTGGCCAAGTTATTACGCCAGGGCGGCAATGTGCTGATGCTCGATGAGCCGACCAACGATCTGGACGTGGAAACCTTACGTGCTTTAGAAGAAGCGTTACTTAACTTCCCCGGCACAGTGCTGGTCACTTCGCATGACCGTTGGTTCCTCGATCGCATCGCCACGCATATCCTCGCCTTTGAAGGGGATAGTCATGTGGAATGGTTTGCCGGCAACTTTGATGAATATGAGGCAGATAAGCAACGTCGGTTGGGTGATAGCGCTATAGAGCCGCATAGGATTAAGTTTAAGAAGTTGGGGTAAGCATCACGGCCCCTAAGCAGGCAGTGCCAGTGTTTTCACCACTGTGTGGCGCAACACTAACTTCAATTTGTTAAGCATCCCTTGATTGGCATCACAAGTATACAAACCACCTGGTGCATTGGTGTTACGACGCACTTGGGCGATTTGGGTAAGGTCATCGATGACGATCAGTTGCAACAGTGGTGCACACCACGCCGGAGCCTGTGCCAATCGATGCAATGGTACTTCAATCAGCCCAGGGGTGAGCATACCGGTACCGTTGAGGAGTTTACGCATCGGAATATGGATCTTGATATCGGTGAGTTTACGCAGTGCCAGGAAATCTTGATAAACCTGATCAGCTTGCGTAGTACTACACAAACTACTCAAGTCCGGCTGGGGTTTAGCATCATAAGCAGCAACCCTGAGCGCTTTCAACCGGGTAGTCAGTTGTTTCAGTAGTGCAGCATAGTGTGATTTGAAAACGATAATCTGCCTCAAAGCACCAAAATATTGCCCTGAACAAGCCAGGGCCTGTGGCACAATCTTCTCCAACGCCGCTTCGATATCGGCTTGTGGCGGGA
>JANQIS010000077.1 GCA_028282045.1 Gammaproteobacteria bacterium | reverse complement strand
TTTCAACATTAATGAATTGTTGAGTTTCAAAGTTGCATAGTAGGAAGAATGAACTAAGAAGGCAGTTCTATTTCGTATTTGCCCCGTTTATTTAATTAAACCCAAAGTACACGCAATACTCAGTCTTTGCAGCAAATACGACAGGGAATCAGCACATTAGATCATGATGAAACTATCATAACGCAAAGCCTTAAACATCTCTCACAGCAAACCACTCAATGGCAACAACAAGACCATCAAAGCAATGTCAGAACCCTACAACAAATCAAACAGTTTGACACTATCTTGCAAGCATTGGAACAACGGCTTGACCAGCTCAACAATACGGTGAATGCCTTATCTGCAAAAGCAACCACTACTCACCCTATAGCGCACCCACAACAGTCCGCGTCTAAACTTGCTCAGACTACCCGACAAGCCGCCGCAGGCTATCGCATTTATGCGGTTGAACCTTATGGTGTGGTGATTAATACGCCTTCGGGCCAATTCCATATCGTACGTATAGGAGAGCTGATCCCCAAACTGGGCCAAGTTGAAAGCATCAGCGCCGATCAAGTATTAGTTGGGCAACGTTATGTGATCCGACCCGGATAACCCGTTATCTAATGCTAAAAGGTTTTTAAATGCCATCGTATCATACGAATTCAGGCGCCATGAGTTTAAAAGACAAAGAGTATTACCACATCCGTTGAGGAAACAGATGTAACATAACTGTATGCCAGGAAATGGTATTGAAGGTTTCTTTGAACGGCTGCGCCATAGAGTAGACCACAATAATCAGTACTAATAAACCATAAACAATCAGATAAGGAATCGGTGTTTTAAAGCTGATCAATGTCAGCGCACTACCAAACGATTTTTTCAGGTGTCCTCCCTGTAAATCAACCGAATACATCTCATCTAAAACCAAATGGATTAAAAACCCCAACAGCAAGAACAGTCCCAAAAATGTGGAAAATTTAGGGTTTAAAAAGCTAAACAAGTAAGCTAACGTCAATGCACATAATAGTCCGAAAGCAGGGAAGTGTATTACGCCTCGATGCACCGTACAATTTTGGCATAGGGCCATCAAACCAGAACGAATACCAATATATAAAGCTATAGCAATCAGTAACGATAAAAGGATACCCAAACTGGGCAATAGGCTAAACAGCAGTAGGCAACTTACTCCAAAAGCGATAATACTAAACACCCATTTAACAGAAGTACTGTTCTCACTATCAATATCTGGAAGCAGCCCCCCTATCGCGCCGATTAATGCCAACGTTACAGCATCTACGTTACTAATCATTCCCGTGCTATAAACTGAAAGTGCGGCAATAGTACTAATACTTAGTGCAACGCCTAAATGAACTTTGAAATTAGCCATTGATCGTGGTCGGGGATTTCGCTGTGTTGGACCGATAATCACTACAAAATCATGTTGTGTCAAGGCTAGAATTTTTCAAGTATTTTTAGCTGAGCAAAGAAATGAAAGCTCAGGACAGTACGATCTCATCACCTGTTGCCGTCTGTACCATCTCTTCCAATACATCATACAGCAGCATGACAACGATAAAAGCAGATTCTTCAGCCTGCATCACGACCTTTTCACCACTGAGAGCTTCATGGTCGGGGACAATGGAGAGCATAAGTTTACGGCCAAAAAGGAAATCTGCCAGTAAGTTAGCCCGCTTGACAAAGACGAACAAAGCACCAGACCAGTCGAAAACTTTTTCCAACTCAAGCGTTTTGCCTTGGAAAATAAATTTTTTATTATGGCGCTGAGCAAGTTTCACTAAAATAGCCGGCACATCAAGAGCCATATTAATCTCCTTCTTGCACCGGCTGCTGGACAATCTGAGAAATGCCTAGCAATTCACTGGAGCCAACATTATTAACGCGCTGTACGATCAGACGCAAGATGACGTGTTCAACCGATTGGGTATTACCTTTTTGGATCGAAATCACCAACGGCAACTGTATGCGCCAACTAAAGACGCCATCAATCACCGCCTTACCGGTAATGATAGCAACATTAGATGGCGAAGCACTGGTAATCAGGCGCTGTGATACGACTTTGTTCAATTGGCTACTGAAGGCATGAGTAAACTGCTCCCAACCAAATGGGGTAAAATACTGGCGCAGACGTTGATATTGCTGGCGATAATGGACAAAGTCGAGGGTGTAGATCTGCGGTACATTACGCGCCACCCACGAGCGCACTGCTTCATCCGAGATCACTGGCACTTGTAATGGCGCCAATGGAATAATACGCCCGTCGGTGGTCGAAGCAAAATAATAACTGCGTGGTTGACGATGCGCCATGGTGAGCAGCCCAACCAACATAACAACAATGATAACCAGGCAGATTAATAACACCCAGATCATACGCCGGAAGCTATCACGGTAAAAATCGTTGCGCAATTTAACCAATTCTAATGCGTTTTTTTCCATGGATTACCTACTATTTTTTGACTACCCTCGGCTTGGCTTGGATAGTTCATCATATTATCCCGATAATCGCCCCAAAGCAGTTTCAGGTCAAGGCCAGAGGCAAAAATTGTCAGGTAGCATAGTGGAGCGCTCTCTAACGCAGCATTTTTTGCCGATGATGCAAAGATGGTACTGCTTTGGGAGTGAAAATCAAATGGCATGATAAACGATCCAGGTTAGCCTATTTTTATTAGTTTGCTGAAGGCAAATTAGGGAGTTGGTCATCTTGCGATGTCCCACCTGCCGGCGGATAAACGTACACAATGTATACCAATTCCGGATAGGCCTTCCAAGCCAGGATATTACCATGCCAGACATATTCATAACTCATACATACCGGCCCGACAGGGCTACTGTTACTGGGACAAGTCACACCCGAAGGCAAGGTTTTATAACCGCTATTAGAGATAAAAGCCAAACTTGCCCCATGAATGACCCAAAACGTTTGCCCTTGAGAAGGCAGCGCCGTTGTCGCATTCGGATAATAAGAACTATCATTATTAAATTGATTTTCATTATAGATCAGGCTACCGCCATTAAGTCCGGTAATCAGCACGATACCACTGATACCGCTATAAGCATCACCAGCATCAGCATAGCCATTGGTCAATTGCGCTGATCCGCCACAAGTTCCCAACGGTGAACCTGCCGGCGGCCCTGGAATCACACTATCCCCAGCCGGCTGGCCGGCCATACCGGAAGAATAAATCCTGGGATAGAGCGTCTTACCGGGAATACAGTTAACCACTTCAATCGTTACCTGAGTACTGGCAGCATAACAGGACAACGACAAACTCAATGCTGCCACAATCGTGGCCATGGTAGCTAAAAGCTTTTTATGTATTAACAACTTTTGCATCAGTTGCACTCCTACTCCTTAAAATCTAAAACACGCTGGTAGTGAAATTGATCATCCTCCTGCCACGGGAACCGGAGCATCTTCAGCTTGATCTCCGGGCACTTGCGGTGCCTTAATATCCGTTGTTTGCGCACCACGTCCTGGCACCTGAGCACCAGGCTCCCCGTTGGCCAGTACTTGCGCCTTTGACGCAGTGGTAAGATGAAGGATCTCAACCCCTGAATTTCCTGCTGCAGCACCAGCCAGAACGTGCTTAATCTGATCAGTATCAAGCTTTTTATTCTCACCCTGATGGTAAAATTCAATATTACCTTCCTGGGTTTGCACGAAGGTAACGTCTCGAGCTGTATCACCGCCCAACACATGGACACGGTAATGCTCACCTCGCTCATCTTGCCCTGTTGGCTCAACGCCGCGCATGGCAATGCCATCACCCTTCACACCAAAATTAAATCCACGCCCCTCAAGGACTAGTAGCCGCTTATCTTTAGAAAGTTGCGCCTTAATATCATAGACTTGTGGCCCGTGGGCTTTTTCTGAATCAGCACCAGTCTCCACTAACCTATGCTGCAAATGCTTACGCTGATCTTCATCTAAAGGTTGGAGCGCATTCGAGCGTGTTTTATCGGATGGCGTAGGTGCTATGGCGTCTGTAGGCGTAAGCCCAAGTTCTCCTGCATGCTCAGCATCCCATGTATCAGCATCAACTTCATGTTCTGCTATATGCATGTGATACCGATTACCCATCTCAGACGTCATAATACTGGCTCTTTGCAATATGCGGCTGTGTTCTCGTGCCGTTACCGGGCTACCATCTTCATGCACAAAACGGAATAAGCCAGTTTCTTTACCTGCTGCATCACGCTGCATAACCCACTTACAACCATTTTCCTCTGCCGCCTTTTTCAAGCAAGCATTGTAAGCTTGAAGCGGTGTTTTGATCAGGCCCAATGCCATCCCAGGGAGTCTCCACGAAGCCGAGAACATATGCTGAAGAATGAAAGAGCCTCCTCCACCATACCCGGTCTGTTGTGAGTTACTTACTGTTGCAGAAAGCCGTCCCCAAATAACTTCCTGATTCTTAGCGTCACGGGTTTTGATATTGGCAACATGCCCTGTCGACATGGTTCTGGTATTTCCCTGCCGCAGCTTAGGGCCATACTCATATTCTGCCTTATAGGCCGTATATCGATCACTTGCTTTCTTTAATTTATCTGCCAACGCTTTAACTTGGGTTGCCTCAGGACTTGTCACCAATTTCTGATATTCTTCGGGGTCACTCTCTTTAACCCGCATTAGTTTGGTTTCAAATGTTTTGAGTTTAGCAAGCTGGGGCGAAAGAAGAGCAGCCCACTCTGAACCAGCAGCCTCAACAGCCTGGCGCCCGTCAATCGCCGCAGCGTGCACACTCTCCTTTGCCACATGGCTGGAAACCACACGTTCTCTATCGATACGGGCAGTATCATACTGAAACTGCATCCCGTCACGTTTGGCGGTTAATTCTAAATAATGGTTATAACTCGGTAACAACTCTACTGCCGCTTCATAAGGCTGTTGCATCTCTGAGTCCATACCGACTTGTTTGGCCAGAGCCATAATGGCCTGAGGATTTCTCAGATACAACGATCCGACATTGTCCACATCTTTGACTAAATCTACTTGACCACGTACATCCTCATAACCTGGTGCAGCCAAATAATCATTGAACTCAGGAGTTTGACGCAAGTGAATAACCATGTCAGCACACAGAGCCTTTTTATCGGCGTCTGAGGTAGCCGCGTCATATTGCTTAAGTAATGATTCAATCGCTACATCTCTTGTCATGACGGCTTGTGAATTTATCGCATCAACCAAGGCTTGCCGGGACCCTGCTGAAGTGAACTTATCTGCCACTTGCTCTCTTGCCGCGGCAATTTCCGACCTTTCCGGCCGTAGGCTGCTGGACATTAATGCCAGCACGGGACTCATCCTTATCGCTTCCGCTGAGGCATCTTTGTCCCTACTAGCATCTGCTATAGCCATTGTGGTGGGGTCATCAACCTCCTTGCGCGCTTTGCGATAGTTCTCCACAGTATCAGGGTTAGCTTCATTAAAGGCGTTAAGGTCTTTTGTAGCATCATCTAAGAGTGCCTTGAGACGATTTACCTCTTCATTGGCCTCAGCGTACTCTTTAGTCCTTTTAGCCTCAGCGACAAAGTCTTTATCCGGGCCTTTATCAAGCTCAAAAGTATCTTTTTGGGTAGATTCAGCTAACTCTCGCTGACGACGTAATAGCTCTTCACAGGCACGTTCAAGTTGCTCCTGATACGCTTTTTGTTGCTTGAGCCAATCCGCATAGAAACGGTCTGCCCTTTCTTGTAGCTCCTTAAGTTCCTTAACGAGCTTTTTATCCGCCTCATTATCGCCTTTTTCAACCTCCTTGATCCAATCGTCCACTTCACGTTCTTGCAATACCGCTTTTGCCTCGTTAAGTGTCCGAAGCAATGCTGGATTATTTGCATTTTCAGCCTCAGCCAGCAAATCGCTAAAACGTGTCACTGCCACCGGGTCAACACTTTCCGGAAGGCCCATTTTTATCGAGTCTAGCGCGCCCCGTTTAGCTGCTATTTGAAACATAACATCGGCAAACCCATCCATAGCTTGACGTACTCTAATTTCTATCGATGTTAGCA
>JANQIS010000253.1 GCA_028282045.1 Gammaproteobacteria bacterium | reverse complement strand
TGCACCTCACCAAAAGCACCGCGTGAGCGCTTATCATTGAGCAGATCTTTTAAGCTAACAACATTACCTGACAATTCCGTAATCTTTTGCTGTGCCTGATCGATCAACGCCAGGCGTTTAATAATATCGGTAAAGGTCTGGTTGGTTTTTTCAAAGCCTTCATTAAGGCGCTTATCCACCTGGCCGGACATCTCTTGCAAACGAGTTTCTGTCATTTGCGTCAGCTTCTCTACTCGCTCAGTCAGATCCCGTCGTGTCTGCAATAGTGCTTCTTGTACCTGCTGACTGGTTTCCTGGCGCCCCCTTTGCAAACCATCTTGCAGTGCTTGCAATGTCTGCAGTTGCTGGGCAGCCATTTTCTCAATCAAGCTTTGTGTTTGCGCAGCCACTGGCGCCTGCAATGATTGCGCCAACTGATCGGACTGAACGCCAATAGTGCGCCATAACTTATATAGCACAGCACACAACACAATAGCCACTAAACCGAGAACAAGTAAAATAATGAGCATGGTGTTTTCATCCGTTATTCAGTCAAAAAGGATTGTATAACTGCCATTAACGGCAAAGCGCGGCATTGAAATTCGCCTTGAGCCTTATCCGTTACTGCTGTTATACGACAGCTTTTAGTGTAATTGCATTGGTCTTGCAACGCGAATATCGCATAATAACCGCCATTGTTTTTTGCTAACGGATAGCACTATGTGGTTTAAGAACATCCAATTATTTGAACTAGACGATTCTTTTGATATTGACTTGGAAGGCTTTGAGGAAGAACTAAAACGCTTTGCTTTCAAAACCTGCCCCACCCATGAACTGCAAAGCAAGGGTTGGGTAGCGCCGCTTGGCTTGGAAGATGCGCCACTGGTACATGTTAATAATGGCTGCTGGATGATCTGTATGCGCCAGGAAGAAAAGGTGATCCCTGCCAGCATGGTCAAAGAAATGACCCAAGAGCGCATCCGTAAAATGGAGGCAGATCTTGGCAAGAAGCTGCGCAAACGCGAACGTGATGAAATCAAAGATGATGTATTTGATAGCCTGGTCAGTCGTGCGCTCACTAAATCAGCCCAAACCTTTGCCTACCTCGATACCATTAACGATTGGCTCATTATCGATAGCGCCAGCCAAAAGAAGGCTGATGACTTAATCGCCCTACTGCGACGCACCTTAGGCCAACTGAAACTGCGCCAACCTGACTTACAAACCATCTCTACCGTATTGACACATTGGGTAGTGGATAATGATTACCCCGCCGAACTGGTCATCGAAGACCACTGTCAAATTAAAGACTTAGAAGAAGGCGGTAGTATCAACTGTAAAAAACAAAACTTACTTTCTGATGAAATTCAATCACTGCTCGACGGGCCGCGTGAAGTGGTCCAATTAGCCTTATCCTGGCGTGATCAAGTGGCCTTTCAACTGACTGCCGATTTCATTATTAAATCAATTAAGTTTTTAGAGATCGTCCAGGATCAGGCCAATGATATTGCCTCAGAAACTCAGCAAGAACGCTTTGATGCTGATTTCTCCGTTATGTTGATGACCAATCGTGAGTTATTGGAACGGTTGCTAAAGATCTTTGCCAAGGCTCAGGTGGCAGAGGCTAGTGAAGCAGCCTCTTCCCAAACGAGCGAAACCTCGGTAACAATATAAGGATTACGCCTGTGGCTAAAGAAATCGAGCTAAAATTATCCCTGATTACCGATGATACCAATCGCGTATTTGACCTGCCGCTATTAATGTACAGCTCTGAACACAGGCTCTATGACTTAGAAACTATCTATTATGACACCACCGACTGCCAATTGGCCCAACAGGGCCTGGCACTGCGCATTCGCAAAAGCGATGAAGGGTGGGTACAAACCGTAAAAACCCAAGGCCGTAGTGAGCAAGGCTTACATGAGCGCGATGAATATTCAGTGGTATTGAACCGCCCTATTATTGATTTGAGTCAAATTGAACATGAGGGCATCGCTCACCAGCTAGCCGATATTGTCAAAGCCCATGAGATTAAACCACTGTTTACCACCCATTTCTCACGCTCAGCCTGGATTCTCAATGTTGATGCTAACCATCAAGTGGAAATGGTGTTTGACCAAGGTGAAGTGCGAATTGGCGACCAGGCATTGCCTATTAATGAAATTGAGCTGGAATTACAGCACGGTAAAGCAATTGAAATCTTATATCAACTAGCCGGTACCATTGCACAATCGCTTGCCGTCGGTATTGATATGCATAGCAAAGCCTGGAAAGGCTATCAGCTCTATCAAGCGGTGCAAGCGCATAACCAGTATCAGTTACCGCAAACAGAACAACTGGATGCGACATTCTTTTATGAACAAGCAGCCTTGTTACAGGAAGGCTAGCCACCACACCCAGGGCCACGATCAAGCATACGATGCGCTTCTGACACTAGCTCGTTGGCCTGTTGTCCTAATGTATAGAACACCTTTGAACTTGACGCTGCGCCCGCTTGTTTGCCTAGCGCTGCCAATGAGCGACGATCATCAGCCAATTCATCCATCAGCTCAGCCATACCATCAGCCAATGATCCAACGCCTTCTTGCTCAACTTGGCGAATCATCTCTTGAGCACGTCTATTTGCTTCATGCTCTGACATACCTCCGCCAGGACCGGAACCGGAACCAGGATGTTGGTTAGGATCATGGGTTGGTGCCTCTGGCATTGATCGTATCAATGCTTCTAATTCAGCATCTTCACGACGTAACGCACCTACAGCAGCCGCACTTGGGGCCATATTACCGACTTCAACACCGGTTTGGTCATAAATGGTTTGCCCCAAATCAGCCAGCTCTGCTGCTTGCTGGGCTGTTTTTTCTGTTTGTTGGGCTTTAACGGTTTCAATTTGTGTTGTCATTTGATCCAGCGCCATTAACACCGATAGCTCACCGGGTAATGTTGCTTTGTTAGATGCTTTATAGATTTGTAGCGCTTCAAAGGTCGCATCCGCAGCGGCTTTAGTATCACCTGTTGCTAATATTGCCTTTACCTGTGCCAGCTTGGCATTAATTTGCTGAGCCGGTGTTGTTGCTGTCATCACCCTGGCAAACGGGCGGCTGGTTGGCCTTGCACCACGTGCTGCTGGGGCAGCAATGGTTGGTTGGCCGACAATACGTGCTGCGGCAGAACGCCCTACCACTGGCTTGCTCAGCCCGACTGATTTTCGGGGCGCAGCGCGTCCAAACAAACCCCATGATGAGACTCCGGGTGCTGTTGCAGGTTTGGCACTACGGGCGGCTTGTTGAATTTTAGCCGCGCGATTGAATATGTGGGTAGCTTGGTTAATTCTTTGCTGCCAGGCTGCTGATGCCGCACTCATGCGCTGCATACGTTGCTGATGCTGAGCGCGTTGTGCGGCTCTTCGTGCCGTCCATAACGCTACCGA
>JANQIS010000213.1 GCA_028282045.1 Gammaproteobacteria bacterium | reverse complement strand
TTAATACTTTATAAAAATATAACGCCTTAATATGGGATGCATGTTTAGCGTATCCCACACAATTAACTTGTTAGGCATATTACAGCTAAATAAATCAGGAAGCTAAAATTATTTTTCTGCTTCCAGAATAACTGCAAAGTTGTGAATATTTTTAGAATACCATTTTCCTAACCTCCAACAACAAGATGGTTAATCTATGCTTTGTAGGTCGCCTGGATTGCATTTACTGAGTGTTCGCTAGGCTCTTTTTGACCTGCAAAATATTCCGCTCTACCGGCTTCATCTGGGAAAAAGTCAAAAATTCCAAAACTACCATGAGGGGTCAACGGAAAAATTGGATAGCGCTAACGGCAAAAATGGATAGTTATATAAGCATGCGTCAATAAAAATGCAAAAGGTTCTCGACAGCCCTGTTGTCGTGCGAGTGATAAAAACATTTTTTGGTTTGGGAACGAGTAAATTGCAGGAGAAGTCATGCTCAATATAGGTGTAGATACCGGCGGAACTTTTACAGATTTCGTTGTATTCGATGATGATAATAATACTCTGAATGTTGCAAAGACTGCATCGACACCAGAGGACCCTACCGTGGCCTTTATGAACGGTCTACGCGAACTTGATATTGATCTTGCAAGTGTCTCACGTATTGTCCATGGGACGACTATTGCAACGAATGCTGTGTTGGAGCGTAATAGTGACACGGCTGCTGTGGTGGTAACCAAGGGTCATCGTGACATAGTCGAAATCGGGCAGTTACGAGTGTATGCCGATAACGTCATTTTTAATCGTCATTATCAGCGACCGGCTCCGTTTATTCCGCGTAACATGCGCTACGAAATCAGTGAGCGTATCGGGCCCGAAGGGGATGTGTTGCTTCCTGTCGATGATGCTGAATTAGATTCGGTTATAGAGCGCATACGAGCAGATAAGATTGAGTCAGTTGCTGTCTGCATGATTAACTCTTATGTCAATGCTGATCATGAGCAATATGTTGCAAAACGTATAAGAGAAGCCCTACCTAACGTAGGTGTTTCAGAGTCTATGAAGGTTTCACCTGTATTCAGGGAGTTCGAGCGTTGGGCGACAACCGTGCTCAATGCTTACGTCGACAGTTCAGTCAGCCGTTACTTGCGTAAATTGAGTAACACGCTGCGCGATGCTGGCTATCGTGGCGAGTTATTTTATATGACTTCCAATGGCGGCATTCTTACTGAGGCCGCAGCGCCTGAGCAACCAGTCAAGTTCCTATTGTCCGGTCCTGCCGCGGGCATTCGTGCCGCAGTTCATACCGGCAATTATGGCGACGTCAAGAACATCATCACTTACGACATGGGTGGTACCAGTACAGATATCAGTCTGATACAGGATATGAATCCCATCATTACCCATGAAAAGCAGTTTGCCGGTACGGTTATCAAGACACCGCAACTGGACATTATTGCGATTGGTGCAGGTGGCGGCAGTATCGCCTGGGTAGATAAGGATGGCAGTCTCAAGGTCGGTCCACGCAGTGCCGGTGCCATGCCTGGCCCAGCCTGTTATCAGCGTGGTGGTACTGAGCCCACGGTCACCGATGCTAATTTGTTGCTTGGAAGAATGGGCGAGGGTTCCGCGCTTGGCGGTAACATGCAGCTGGATAAATCCCTCGCAGAAAAAGCGATTGCCGATTTGGGTAAAAAAATTGGCATTGATGACCCCTACCGCGTTGCTGAGGGCATACTGCAAATATGTAATAACAACATGGCTGGTGCAGTGCGCACTGTGTCAGTCGAACGTGGTCTTGACCCGCGTGACTTTGCCTTGATGCCGATGGGTGGAGCTGGCCCTATGCATGCCGTGCCAGTGGCAGATGAGCTGGGTATCGACCATGTCCTTATTCCCCCCAATCCGGGTAACGCCTGTGCCATGGGTTTGCTTACCTCTGATTTGCAACATGATTACGTTCGCACTTATGTCACTGAGGTGCATGAAGCAGATGTTGGCAAGATACATAGTCTGGTCAAGGAAATGGGTGTCGAGGGCAGGAAACAATTACGTACTGAGGGACTTGAAAATGATCATATAGATATTCGCTGCAGTGCAGATATGCGTTATCTCGGCCAGTCTTTTCAATTGGAGGTGCCAATAACTGAGGATGTTAGTCTGCAGGAAATGGAGGCAGCCTTTAACGAATGTTACCAAAATATCTACGGCTACAATCGGCTGGATAAACCTATAGAACTCGTGTACTTGCGTGTTGTCGCTGTTGGCGTCGTTGATAAACCCTTACCGTCTGCAGAGAGAGGTTCTTCTTCAACGGCGAGCAATTGCGAAAAAAGAGATATCTATTTCGATGGCAGTTTCCATAATTGCAATATTTATCAGCGCAGCGAACTCAAGATCGGTGAAAAAATTAACGGTCCAATGGTTATCCAGGAATATGGGTCGACCAATGTAATCTCTCCCGGCTGGCAGGCATCAGCTGATGAGTTTGGTAATTTACATATAAGACGTATACAGGAATAAGGTTATGACTGCGAAAATTGATCCCATTACCGTTGAAGTTATCCAGGGTTCGTTTATTACAACCGTGCGTAATATGCGTGCAACCCTCATTCGTACTACCTTTGCGCCGATTCTTTACGACACCCGTGATTTGTCATGCGCGCTGCTAAGCCATACGGGCGAGTTAGTGGCAATGTCTGAAGGGGATTTTTCCGGGCATGTATTTTCCCTACAGGTGGGCTTGACGCCTATCCTGGAAAAATTCGGTGACGAAATGAAGCCGGGTGATGTGTACATGTTTAACGACCCTTATACCGGTGGTACACATCTCAACGACATCGCTTTTTATAAGCCCCATTTTGTTGATGGCAAAATTATTTTGTTTGAAACGGTGCGTGCTCACTGGTCTGATGTGGGTGGCGCCAATCCGGGCAGTTTTTCTGGTCAGGATACCGAGATTTATCAAGAGGGTGTGCGTATTCCCCCAGTGAAACTGGTCGATCAGGGTGTGTTAAATCAGGGTGTATGGGACATGCTGTTTGCCAATGTGCGTATAGCTGACGAGCAGGAAGGTAATGCTTTGGCCATGTTGGACAGTGTCAAGGTAGGTGAGGAGCAGATTAATGAGCTTTGTGAGAAATATGGTACTGATGCCGTAGAGCAGTGTCGTGATGCTTTGCTGGATCGCGCTGAGCAAACGCTAAGAGAAGAGATTAAAAAGCTTGAGCTGGGTGAATACTATGTCGAGCATTATGCTGATAGTAACGGTATCACGCCTGACCCTGTGCCGCTGCGGATTCGCATGACGGTGAAGGATGAAACCTTAAGTGTTGATTTCACCGGTACCGCAGAAGAGTTTGAAGGTCCAATGAATGTTGGCCCTGCGGTGACACAGGCTGGTGTATTCGTTGTGGTCAAGGCATGGCTGGACCCCCATACCCCGGTTAATGGTGGCACCTTTAGACCCTTGGAGTTTAATTTACCGAAAGGCAGTGTGGTTAATTGTAACCCTCCCCGCGCCGTTGCCGGCGTCTGGGAGCTCTATCGTAAAATACAATCGGCGATGGCGGGTATATTTAGTCAGGTACAACCTGAAAATGCCGGCGGTGGCGCGATGGAGACGATCAACCATATCTATATCACCAGTTATGATCCCGTTGCTGCCCGCCACAATATTTTGTATGAATATCCGCAAGGTGGTTTTCCAGGCACCAGCCACAGTGACGGCTCAACAGGCAGCCCATCCTATGATGGGG
>JANQIS010000206.1 GCA_028282045.1 Gammaproteobacteria bacterium | reverse complement strand
AACCCGGCCGGAGTATTTGTGCAGCACACCAGGCAGTGGGCTGTATTTGTGTTCTTGCAGCGGGTCAGGTACAAAGCCAGGTAGCGCCTGCTGTTCGCCAGCTAATGGTAATACTTGACGCAGTAAAGGATCATGCGGATTGCCGCGTTGCATACGTTTAACAAACGACCATGGTACACGCACCGCAAACAAATCATGCCCGGCGACGGCTGCGGCCAGATATGTCTTATCTAATTGCAGCACTTTGATCAGTTGCTGTGGCGTGGCAATACCTTGTGAGAGTGTTTGTTGCCAGGTTTTAGTCATGTTTGTTGAACCATTGGATGAGTTGTTGCTCAAGTTGTTCAAGGCCCATCTTTTTGGTGGCGGAAAATAACTGCACACTCACTGCAGTACCGAAGGTTTGCTTTACCAAAGCCAGTACCTGGCTTTGCTCACTTTGGTTGAGCTTATCTGCTTTGGTCAGCAGGATATGGCATGGCAATTCACAGGTCACACACCATTGCACCAGATTCATATCCAGGTCTTTGAGTGGGTGGCGTGAGTCCATTAACAGTACCAAACCTTGTAGGCTTTGGCGTTGCTCCAGATAACGGCTTAGGGTGTGTTGCCATTGGCGCTTTACCTGTTCCGACACTTTGGCATAACCATAACCGGGCAGGTCAATCAGGCGCATGTCTGATTCCAACTCAAACACATTGATTTGCTGAGTACGCCCTGGGGTTTTACTGGTACGTGCCAGGCTTTTTTGTCGGGTTAAGGTGTTGAGTGCGCTGGATTTGCCGGCATTGGAGCGTCCGGCAAAGGCAACTTCCACGCCGGTATCGTTGGGTAATTGTTTTAACTGCATGGCACCAACAGTGAAGTGTGCTTTTTGAAAATTTAATGCGTTCATGTGCTTTAATGATCTTTAATGATAAAAAAGACCAGAAGATTATACTAAACCTGGAGGCAGAAATGAGACCTGTTAATACAACAGCACGATTGATGATATGGTTAATGTCCGCCAGTCTACTGGTCGGTTGTGCCACCACAGCCAAGTATCGCGCTATGCTCAAGCAATGGCAGGGCCAGGATATTAATGCGTTTACTAAAGTATGGGGTTATCCTGATCGGCAAATTAAAGCGCCTAACGGTAATACGGTCTACGTATATCAATATCGTAATACCACCACCTTTCCGACAACCACAGTACCGGGCTATACACGAGTGGAAAATACCGGTGGTAATACCACGGTGACAACTGTGCCAACTTACTACAGCGGTGGCGGCACTTATCACTACAATTGTACCACCTGGGTTGAAATCAATAAGCATCAGAAAATTGTCCAGACCAGCTTCAGGGGTAATGACTGCGTAGTCAGGTAGTCTTTCTGCTAAATAATTCGTGACATTATGTTGGATTTTAATTAAGATTCAATTTTAATTATAAATCGTTTTTTATAATTGATTTTTATAAAGGAGTGATGATGTATGATACCAGCAAGTACGACAGGAAGTAGCAAGGCGCCGGGTAATTTACAGCGGTACGAGGCGTTATCAGTAATGACGGGTGAGACTAGCTCAGATGGTGGCTCGGAGCAACTCGATGATGTGGAGAGTGTTGGTGATTCGCGAAGCAAATTTGAGGGTGCTGATGACTCAAACAGAGGCGACGTAGAATCAGGTGAAGCGGCTACAGTAAGGCAATCAGATAACGCGGATCATACACTATGCTGTAGACTCGATACGGCGGTAATGCTTGTGATTGGCTTGGTTTGTATCGGTGCGGTGGCAGGCGGGATTGTCGATCAACCAGCAGCCGGTGCAGCATGTGGTGCGGGCCTGAGCCTGTTGTTTCTTTGCTGTCTGTGTGCAATAAGTGTTCGTGGCACTCCGGCAGCCCGCTATGGTTTGCCAGCCGCCGCCACGCCGGCTGGTCAGGCGCTTTCTCTTGTTACCACTGGTACCGACTCCGTGCAGCCGCCTCAAGACAGTGGGTATGAGCGCTGCTAAAAATCGACTACGGATTATAGTGGGCTGTTATTGCTGAGCGTGACACTGCAATCAGCCTCCTGCCGGGCAGAGCACATGTAAGTGCTGTTGTCACCTTTTTGCCAGGCAGATGAGAGCGGCTCAATGTTAAACCCGCCGGCTTTGTAAGCCAGCATGCTTTGCTGGGCATGTTGGTTATGGGCACTGTAATAACAAATCAAAGCACGCGTCTGTCGTTTCGCATGAATAAAGTAGCGTACTTCAGCACCGATAAATGTCACCCCGTGATGGAAGCGCAACCAACGCTTGGCTTTAAAGTGTTGCATCTGAAAATGCTTATCAACCCATAAATGGGGCTCGCCCGATGGGGCTAGCAGTTTAGCTACCGCCGGACAGGTGATCCGGTCGGCAGCCCATGCGGATAATGCCATACACGATAACAGTACGATAACAATCAGGCGTCTCATAATTCGGTCTCTGTAGTGGTTGGTGTTTTAAGTATAGATCAACATCCGGCTAGTCTACGCATAAACATCCGTTGACCTATTTGCGCTTCATGGTAGACTGCTTCAGAAGATTGCTGCAGGACTGCTATTAACGGTAAATCTCTAGGTTGAAAATGGCCTGGCAATATTGATGTATTAGCTTTACATTGCGTTTGCCCAAGCATTTTCGCTTTGAGTTTTATCCGTTAGCGTGGTTAGACAGTGTGCTTTATAATTAATTTAATTCGGCTCCGGCCGGCAGGGGTAAGGACAGAGTCAATGATTACTGAAGAACAGCTCAAGAAAATGTCTGATGATGATTATATGAATGAGGCACAGCTTGAGTTTTTTCACCACAAACTCAAAGAAATGAAAGCTGAGCTGGAAGAGAGTATCGATATTGCACGCCAAGCTTTGGCTGATAATGAAGTGAGTTCTGATGTTTCCGATATTGCCACCAAGCAAGAGATGCAGCAGTTGCATTTGCGTACAGTTGAGCGGCAAACCAAATTGCTGCATAAAGTGGAAGAAACTATTGGCCGTCTTAAAAGCGGTGAATATGGCTACTGTGAAGAGACCGGTGAGCCTATTGGTATACCACGACTGTTAGCGCGTCCGACTGCAACGCTGTCCATCCAAGCCAAAGAAGCGCAAGAATACAAAGAGCGCACCGAAGGCGAAGGTGAATAACACGCCGGTTTATCATGCGCAAACAGCAAGCAACGCCTCACGCCGTCAAACTGATTGTTAATGTTTTCGATGAGTTCTTTAACAACCAGTTGTGCAGTGGCGGGTTGTTGTTGGTATGTACTGTCGTAGCGTTGGTGTGGGCTAATTCTCGTTTTGGGGCGTTTTACGAGCATATTGATTACCTGTATGCGGGCATTCACTTAGGCCATTTCTCGATAAAACTCTCCCTAAGCCACTGGGTAAACGACGGCCTGATGGCGGTTTTTTTTCTCTTGGTTGGTCTTGAAATTAAACGGGAAATTTTGGCAGGTGAGTTAAGTGCGCTGAGCTCTGCATTATTGCCTATCGTTGCAGCCATTGGCGGTATGGTGGTGCCGGCACTGATTTATTGGTTTTTCAATCGGCATAATGTGCAAACCATCCAAGGCTGGGCTATTCCAATGGCCACTGATATTGCTTTTGCCTTGGGGCTGATGGCTCTGATGGGCAAACGGGTGCCACGCAGCTTGATTGTATTTTTGGCGGCAATTGCCATTGTTGATGACCTGGGTTCGATCCTGGTTATTGCCATTTTCTACAGTGCCAACATTGAGGTGACGTATTTACTCTATGCCGGATTGTGTTTTGCATTGTTGTGCTCGCTGAATTTGTTGCGTGTTAAGCGGTTAACCCCCTATCTGGCATTGGGGGCGATTATGTGGGCCTTTATGCTCAAATCCGGCGTGCATGCCACAGTTGCCGGTGTGCTGTTAGCCTTTGCTATTCCCGGACGTTCAGCCTATAACCATCGAGTCGTAACTGCCAAAATCGCTTTGTTGATGAATAAGTTCAAAGGAGTATCTGATTCACAAGACCTGGAAAGTGAAGAGCGTAAAGCTATTTTGCAAAGTATTGAAACGCTGGTGCACGACGTAGAAACACCTTTGCAACGTTTGGAACATATTCTACACGTACCGGTGAACTTCATTATTGTGCCGGTTTTTGTATTGTTTAATGCCGGTATCAGGCTAAGTGGCGTTAATTGGTATGAGGTGCTGCACCACCCCATTGCACTGGGCATTATTGTCGGTCTGCTGCTGGGTAAATGTGTGGGTATATTTGGTGTGACGGCTTTTTTAGTGAAAACCAAGTTGGTGAAACTACCTTCGCAAGTTTGTCTTGGGCATATTTTTCCATTGAGTTTAATCGCAGCGGTTGGCTTTACCATGGCGATTTTCTTTTCAGAACTGTCTTTTGGCAATGATCCAACTTTATTGCCGATGGCTAAAGTCAGTATTATCACAGCATCCCTTATTGCTGCATTATTGGGTTTTGTTCTGATGCACTGGGTTAGCCGTAAGAAAACCTCATGAAACCATATCAACTGACCACGCACGATATTACCATCTCAGTGAAACCACATTACCTCGAAGCACAATCGGAGCCGCATGAGAAGGTTTATGCCTGGTCTTATGAAGTTGAAGTACATAACGGCTTGGATGAGGCCGTAACCCTTATACATCGCAACTGGATTATTACTGATATTAGCGGCTATGTTGAAAAAATTGATGGCCCTGGTGTCGTGGGAGAGCAACCGATCATTCAGCCAGGTGAAACCTTTGTGTATAGTAGCTTTTGTGTGTTATCGACCCCTGATGGCTCGATGAAGGGACATTATGATATGCAGACAGTCTCAGGCAAGAAGTTACAAGTGGTTATTCCAGAATTTATTTTATCATGCCCCGGCCATGACCCTGCCTATGGCACGGCGGTGCTGCATTAAATAAGGAGCTTTCATGACTCAACTCAGTAACATCAATATTGACAACATGGAAGTGTTGGTGACACCGGCTGAACTTAAGTTGGCGTTGCCTCTACAAGGTGTCGCTCGTGATACGGTAGCGGCCGGACGTGAAACAATTTGCCACATCTTAGACCGTGAGGACCCGCGGTTGTTAGTGGTGGTAGGGCCTTGTTCATTACATGATCCTAAATCGGCTATGGAATATGCCCGGCGCCTGAAGCAATTGGCTGATGAACTGCAGGATAAGCTTTATATTGTGATGCGTGTGTATTTTGAAAAACCACGTACCACCATCGGCTGGAAGGGCTTAATCAATGATCCGCATCTGGATGGTAGCTTTGACATTCAGGCGGGCCTGCAGTTGGGACGTCGATTATTAATTGATATCAATGCATTAGGATTGCCTTGTGCCACTGAAGCTTTAGATCCGATTACGCCGCAGTATTTGCAAGACTGTGTGTCTTGGTCTGCTATTGGCGCGCGTACCACCGAGTCGCAAACCCATCGGGAAATGGCCAGCGGTTTGTCGATGCCGGTTGGTTTTAAAAATGGTACCGATGGCAATATTCAAGTGGCCATTAATGCGATGCAGTCAGTCAGTGCGCCGCATAGTTTTCTGGGGATCAACCAGTCAGGCCAGGTCGCGATGATTCAGACCAAGGGAAATCGTTACGCTCATGTGGTGTTACGTGGCGGCAATGATAAACCAAACTATGATTCGGTCAGTATCAAAGCCTGTATTGATACCCTGGCTGACAATCAATTGCCTACCAATATTATGGTGGATTGTAGCCATGCCAACTCTAATAAACGGCCACAGAACCAGCCGCTGGTGTTGCAAGATGTCGTACAGCAACGCTTGCATGGCAACCGAGATATTATTGGCGTGATGTTGGAGAGCCATTTATTTGCCGGCAAACAATCAATTGGTAAGGACTTGAATCAATTGGCTTATGGTATTTCTATCACTGATGCTTGTATTGATTGGGAAACCACCGCTCGTTGTTTGCGTGAAGTGGCACAGACATTATAATCAAAACCACATAACCTGATAGGGAAACAGCATGGCACACCGTAATATGAATCGTTTGGTGGGATTGATTGTTCTTGTGGTGGTGATTGGTCTGGCGTATTATTTTTGGTCACCTTTAATAAAGCACCGCGCGCCGATGGTAACTGTAAATTTAATTAAAGCACAACAATCTCTCAACCAAGCGGGTATCAGTGTATTCCAGCAACAAACACAGCAGCATAGCAGCACCAATACAGTGTACTCTCCTTACAGTGCCAATATGATTCTGGCCTTACTCGATGCCGGTAGTCATGGCCAGACTCGACAGCAGTTGATGACATTTTTAAGCACACGCTATGGCGGGTCAGCAACACAGGCGCTGATGCATGGTGTGCACCAGTCAGCACCCAGCTTGCTGATTAGTAATAGCATATGGATTCAGCAGGGTTATAAAGTATTGCCGCAATTTATGCAGCAAGCCCAGCAGCAATTCTTGATCCAGCCGACTCAAATAAACTTTGCTCAGGCGCTAATAACTCAGCAGCTAATCAATAAATTTGTCAGCCAGCACACCCAGGGTATGATTAAAGATTTACTGAGCAAACCATTGCCAACAGATACCCGCCTGGCATTGATTAACACTACCTACTTTAAGGCCAATTGGCAATATCCGTTTTCTCAGACCGACTTACAGCCGTTTTATGTGGCAGGTAAGACACCTAAGCTACGTACCATGATGCATCAGACGCAGCAGTTCAAATATCTTAAAACCGGTGGTCTGAATATCGTCGCTTTACCTTATAAACATAATGATGTGAGCTTTTGGGTTATAATGCCCGATGATGCAAAAATGCCGCTACAGCCGGTTATTGACAAATTAACGGTTAAACAAATTAACCAATGGGCTGGTGCGATGAAATGTGAGAACGTGCAATTATCACTGCCGCGCTTTGAATTTAGTAACCGTATTGATTTAATTCCACTGCTGAAAAAACGCGGTGTAACATTACCGTTTGATAGCCGTCAGGCAGATTTCTCCAATATGACTGGCAAGGCGGACTTGTACGTTAGCGTTCTGCTGCAACAGGCTAAAATTCAGGTGAATGAAACCGGTACTAAGGCAGCGGCCAGTACACTATCTGCTATGAATTTGAAAATGGCGATGCCGTTGGTCCCTGACAACACCATCCGTTTGGTAGTTGATCACCCATTTATCTTTATGATTCGCGATAATCAAACTGGTACGATTTTGTTTATTGGCCAAGTAGAAGATCCAGATCAGGCTTAAAAGGCATCCAAGCCGAGTGATGCAAATACGCAGAGAGGGGAGACGTCTGAGGGCATCAGCCCGACTTGAACGAGACTAGAATACTATATTTAAATATAAAAGTCAACGATTTAATATGATTTTATGTGAAATTATTATTTGAATAAGCTGATTGTATGCTGCTGGAAATTCTTGTGCATTAGTATAAGATAACGGAGTTTTCAGTTTGGCGATTTGGGTTTTCTCAGCTACTATGCTGAGGCGAGAGGGGGCTAAATTTAAAGTGAGTGACAAACCAGTGAGTAAGCTAAAGCATTTATTAACTTTTTCTATCGTTTCCATCACGGCACTGTTGTTGGCAGGCTGTAGTAACAAAGTGGTCGTGTTAGCACCCAAAGGCCAGGTCGCGGCACAAGAGATGCATTTGTTGATCTTCGCCGTATTATTAATGTTGATTGTGGTGATCCCCGTCATTATCCTGACTTTAGTTATTGCCCGGCGCTACCGTGCTTCCAATAAACATGCTAAATATTCGCCGGATTTCTCTCACAGTGTTTCATTAGAGTTAGTGTGGTGGACTGTTCCGATTATCATTATTGCCATCCTGGCCACGGTTACTTGGAAAACTACGCATCAGTTGGACCCTTATAAACCACTGGATATCAAAGGCAAGCCGGTGACGATTCAGGCGATAGCTTTACGCTGGAAATGGTTGTTTATCTATCCCCAACAAAACATCGCTACCGTGAATTATGTAGTCTTTCCGGCACATCGCCAGATTCGTTTCGAGATTACTTCAGATGCGCCGATGAACTCCTTCCAAATCCAGCAGTTGGCTGGTCAGATTTATGCTATGAATGGGATGCGTACTAAAATCCATATTGTTGCCAATCATCAAGGGACTTACCGCGGCCGCTCAGTCAGCTTTAGTGGTGCTGGCTTTGCCAACATGAGATTTACCGCTAAAGCGACTTCACAGGCGCAGTTTGAACAATGGGTTGATCAGGCCAAACGCTCACCCAAACACCTGGATATGAACACTTATGAGCAATTGGTGAAACCAACGCAAAACTATATGCCACCGACATTCTATTCATCAGTGGCCCCTGATTTGTTCAATAAAGTGATTATGAAATTCATGGGCTTGGGCCATACTATTAATCGTGCCAAGCCTCTCGTCAATTTATAAGCATTCAAACATAGGAAACCGATATGTTAGAAAGTCTCATTTTCGGCAAGCTGACTCTTGATGCCATCCCCTATCATAACCCGATTATTATGGGTGCCGGTACCTTTATGGCGATCGTCGTTATCGCGGTGCTGGGTACTATTACCCTGATGCGCAAATGGGGTTATTTGTGGCGCGAGTGGATTACCACCGTGGATCATAAAAGAATTGGCATTATGTATATTATCGCTGCCGGCGTGATGTTACTGCGTGGCTTTTCTGATGCCATTATGATGCGCTTACAGCAGGCTATGGCCTACGGACACCACTTGGGCTATCTGCCAGGCTATCACTTTAATGAGATCTTCACTGCCCACGGCGTGATTATGATTTTCTTTATGGCCATGGCCTTGGTATTTGGCTTGATTAATTTAATCGTGCCGCTGCAAATCGGTGCCCGTGATGTGGCCTACCCCTATTTAAACTCATTGAGCTTCTGGTTGTATTTGGCAAGCGCGCTATTGGTTAACGTATCTTTGGTCGTAGGCAAGTTTGCCGGTACTGGCTGGTTGGCGTACCCGCCGTTATCAGAATTGGCCTACAGCCCGGGTGTGGGTGTGGATTATTATTTATGGGCATTATCAATCTCCGGCGTGGGAACACTGATCGGTGGTATTAATATTTTGGTTACCATTATTAAAATGCGCTGCCCGGGTATGACATTGATGCGCATGCCGCTGTTTACCTGGTCTGTATTATGCTCGGTGATTTTGGTAGTGATTTCTTTTCCCATTTTGAACATTACCTTATTTATGTTGTTCCTTGACCGTTTTATGGGGATGCATTTATTTACCTCCGGTTTTGGTGGCAATCCAATGCTCTATATTAACTTGATCTGGACTTGGGGCCATCCTGAAGTGTACATCTTGGTATTGCCGGCTTTTGGTATCTTCTCAGAAGTCATTGCAACCTTTTGTAAGAAGACCATATTTGGTTATGCCATGATGGTGTATGCTACCTTTGTGATTACTTTCTTAGCCTTTACGGTATGGTTGCATCACTTCTTCACTATGGGTGCCGGTGCTGATGTCAACTCGTTCTTTGGTATCGCCACTATGATTATCTCCATTCCGACCGGTGTAAAAATCTTTAACTGGCTGGCGACCATGTACCGAGGCCGTATTACCTTTACTACACCGATGATGTGGACAATAGGATTCTTGATCACCTTTAGCATTGGTGGAATGAGTGGTGTTTTGATGGCCGTGCCTGGGGTGGACTTTCAAATGCACAATAGCCTGTTCTTGGTGGCACACTTTCACAATACCATTATTGGTGGGGTGGTATTTGGTTTATTTGCCGGTCTTACTTATTGGTTCCCGAAAATGTTCGGCTTTCGCTTGTGTGAGCGGCTAGGTAAATGGGCTTTCTGGCTCTGGTTTGTTGGCTTTTACGTTGCTTTTGTGCCGCTGTATATCTTGGGCTTTATGGGCATGACTCGCCGTATGTATCATTACCCTGCCGGCAACGGCTGGCATCCGTTGTTGGTGATTGCCTGTGTGGGTGCTTTTATCATTTTGTGTGGTATCGTAACCCAGCTTATCCAAGTGGTCTACAGTATCAAAAACCGTGACAAACTACGTTGTGACGGCGACCCATGGGATGGACGGACACTGGAGTGGTCGATTCCCTCACCTGCACCATTTTATAACTTTGCACAAACGCCGGTGGCTGAAGGTCGTGATGCTTTCTGGCTGGAGAAGCAACAAGGCCAGAAAAAGAAAACCACCTTTGCCGATATTCACATGCCAAAAAATACCTCTGTTGGTTTTATCATTGGTGTGCTTTCGGGTATCTTTGGTTTTGCCATGATCTGGGATATTTTCTGGCTGGCGTATTTAACCGGTTTCTTGATGATTGTTTTTGTCATAGCAAGAAGCTGCAATTTTAACATTGACTATTACGTAAAAGCAGACGAGGTGAAAAAGACTGAGGCTGCGTTGGGCGGAGCAACATCATGACAACACATGCACATGATCATCATGTAGAAGCGGGTGACCGCGCTATTTTTGGCTTTTGGACATTTTTGCTGAGCGACTTTATTATGTTCGCAGCATTGTTTGCCAGTTATGTAGTACTGCAGCACAACACTTACGACGGCATTGGCATTAAGGATATTGTGGGCCTGTCTTATGTGCTGATTACCGGTTTTGCGCTGTTAGTATCCAGCTTCACTTATGGTCTTTCATCAGTTGCGTTTGACCGAACCCGTAAAGCTCAGGCGCTATTTTGGCTGCTGATAACCTTCTTGTTTGGCTTGGCTTTTGTGCTCTTTGAAGGCCATTTATTTTCCGTATTGATTGATACCGGTAACACGTGGCATAAGAGTGCTTTTTTGTCCATTTACTTTACGTTATTGGGCATCCATTGGTTCCATGTGATCGTTGCCTTGCTATGGGCGGTGGTGGTGTTCTTCCAGCTATCTGCTAAGGGGTTGACCAGCGTAATGAGAACCCGCTTGACGTGTTTGGGTATGTTCTTTCATTTTTTGAATATCATCTGGATCTTTATTTTTGCCATCGTTTACTTAATGGGGGCCGTGTAACATGAATCAGCCAGTGTCACAAAAACCATCAGCTTGTAAAGCGTTTGCCAGTTACCTGATTGGCTTTGTTCTATCCGTTGTTTTCATGTTGGTCATCTATTGGCTGGTAGAACATCGTGCCTTGCCAACACAGTCACTTTACAATGCTATTGCCATTTTTGCTGTGGTACAGTTAATTGTTCAGGTACTGTTTTTCTTGCGTCTGAACGCACGGACTGAGAGCAGTCGCTGGGACCTGATCTCATTTTTGTTTACCCTGTTGATTATCGCTATTGTGGTGGTCGGTACATTATGGATCATGTATAACCTTAACTATTACATGGTTCATTGATCTGCAATTATGATGGGCACACAGCCGCCGTTAACTGACCAATTGACGTTTAAGCGTATCCTGTCGATCACCAAACCGGGTATTATTTTTGGCAATACCGTCACATTGTGTGGCGGTTTTTTTCTTGCCTCAACGCAGAGCATCGCCTGGTTAACGTTGTTGATTACTATTGTCGGTATGGCTTTGGTGATTGCCTGCGGCTGTATTATTAATAATATTATTGACCAGGATATTGATCGATTGATGGAACGCACGCGCAATCGCATTCTGGTGCAAAAACAGGTTTCACAAGGATGGGCAGCGCTGTGTGGTATTGTTGCAGGCATTGCCGGAATGGCGGTTTTATATTATTTGGTCAACCCACTGACCGCGAGTATGGCTTTGGTTGGTTTAGTGATCTACGTGGCGTTTTATACGCTGTGGCTTAAACGCCGCTCGATTCATGGCACTGCGATGGGTGGTATTGCCGGCGCCATGCCGCCGGTGGTGGGCTATTGTGCGGTGGCAAATCATCTGGATTGGGGTGCGTTAGCGGTATTTTTGATTTTGTTCTTTTGGCAAATGCCGCATTTCTTTGCCATCGCCATTTACCGCTTGTCAGATTATTCAGCCGCCTGCATTCCCGTATTGCCGGCTATTAAAGGCACCCGTTACACCAAGGTCAGTATGTTGTTGTATCTGATACTGTTTTTTGTAGTATCGTTGCTGCCGACTATTTTGGGCTATACCGGCTATATTTATGCCGCGATTGCCGCACTACTAAGCCTACGCTGGTTGTATATCACCATACGCGGTATGCGCGCTGAAGATGAGCGGGCCTGGGCACGGCGCGTTTTCTTATTTTCTATTATTGTGATTACGGTATTATCGCTGGCTATGGCGATCAAGATTTAGCTGAATACACGCTGTCCGACCTCAGGATGGTGTTTGAGTGCCCCGATCATGTTACGAATAGCGTGTTGTGGATAAACAGATAATATAAAATCAGTTTCCAGCGTATGTGATTCAGCACTAAACAGCTTGCTCAGTGTGATTCCTTCTATAAGGCTGTGATTGCTAACTAAAGCCTCAGTCGT
>JANQIS010000042.1 GCA_028282045.1 Gammaproteobacteria bacterium | reverse complement strand
TACGCTATCCAGTAGCGTAATGACGGTGGGGTCTGCTGCGTGGTTGTTTTAGTAACTATGGTCAACCAACACGTGGGTAGGCTGAGCTTGCCCTGCGCTTTTGTCGCTAAGCAGATATAGTGAACAGGTGCCGGAACACCGAATAGTATTCACCTGTCCGCCGCTTTGGCTGACCAAAGCATTGTTGCTATCGCTTTGGATGCTGATAATGGCGGTTTGTTCTGGTGGCACGGTAAAAGTGTAGGGTGTGATAGATATTTCACCATTGGTGGTGTTGCCATTTAGCACAGTTTGTATTTTGTTGAGTAAGGTTTGTTGCTCTGCTGTAGCAGCAGTGATTTGCCCACTGCTACTTTCTTGCTTACTGGCTTGTGCTAGAGCTTCTTTAATACTGTCTCTAACGGTTTGTACCACCTCTTCAGATGGTGTGCTTTGCGCGTTTGGTGTATGGCGGTAAGTAATTGGGCTGTCCTTAACCGTATCAGCATCATTGGTTGTGGTTGCATCGTTGGGTTCAATAATGACAGAAACCAAGCGATTACCGCTACTGTCACCGGCAATCGTTGTGGTGGCTGAGAGGGTATTAATGCCGGTACTGTCGTCAGTATTAACCGTTACAGTTGTGGTGTTACCTACCACCGCCGTGGTTGTAGTGCCATCAGAGTCGGTAAATACCGTTACTGTATCATCGCTGCTGCTACTTGAAGCTGCCTGTATGGTGGCTGAGGTAGTGCCGGTTGCGACTGATGCTGCTTGTGCGCTTGCGTTGATAAACAACAACATCGTTATAATACAGCCAAACCGCATAAGCATATTTTTTCTCATGAGTTTATTGTTAGTTTAGCACAAGGGGCCGTAAACCACCGTTATTTATGGCAGAGAAGCTACACAGACTTGCATTGTAATGTATAAATTTTGTCACTATGCGGTAGTGTGTAGGTAATGGTATCGGATAGGATGCGGTGATTAAAAGTGTTGAGATAACGTATCGCTTTTGATTGCGGCATAACGGGGTAAGTGCGTTGGTGGAACTCACCACGGCTTTGGTGTTCTACCTTGATGTGATATACCGGTTCAAAGGCCCAGTTGGTTGGGTTGATGATGGTGAGCGTCATTTTATTCTCAGCAGTGCGCCGGCAGCTTATCTGGATCGGTTTAAGGTTGCGGTGTTGCGCTTTAACGTCAATATAGATTGGTACAGATTCATCAATCAATGGGAAGATTTCAGTACCCAAGCCTTCTTTAGACCGACGGTGGATTAATAAGGGATTTTTGGGCGGTGCTTGCATAATAAATTTAATTCTGCCCCAGTAGGTGCCTGGTTTAAGGTCTTTGGGGAGAGTAACACGCACGCTGACCTTCTTGTGTGCAAAGGGCGCCAGGGCCATATACTTGGGTGAGAAATGCATATAAGGCATCAGATTAAAATGCCGGTTTTTTTGCCCAATCAGTGAGGTATCACCGGCAAACGGACCGCGCTGCCCTACATCGAATTGCTCTGACTTAAGTTTAAGACGTACTGATTGAGTATCCCCATTGGAAACATGAAAGCTGTTGTGCCAGATAGAATCAGCCTGCACTTCAAAATTGGTGGGGTAGACACGATAGTAATCGATATTGGCCCAGGTGGTTGTCACAAAAATAATACTACTGAACAATAACAAGAGGGTTAGGGTTTTCATGGGGCTTCCTCTCTTAGCTCGATGGTCATGGGTAGCTCAAAGTCACTGGGCAGATTGCCGGCAATAGTGTCTAAGTCACTGGATGAGAAGGTGGTGCTACCACGAATAATCCAACTGATGGGTGTGCCGGTATAGGTTTTGTGGTCAGACTCAATAGTATTACCGTTGTCAAACACCATGTTAGCAGCAATCGTCAGGCCGTTAGGTGTTGCGCTGATATCAGTGAAGTTATCATTCAGGTTGGTACCTATCAGGTAATAGGTTTTGTTCATAGAAGAGCCATTGTCAGCCGCTTTTAAACAGATCTCTAATTGGGCAGAGGCGTCAGATTCATCGAGATCTAATTCAAGGCTGCTGGAAGTCGGTGCGCCTGAACTGGGAATGGTAAAGGTTGATCCTGAACTCAGTGGTGGGGCGGTGTTAAAGGACCAGCGACCAAAATCGGCGCGATCATCACCTGACTCCATAGCCGGGTCAACACAGATACAGGGTTGTGTTGCATTGTCGCAGCTACAATTGTTACAGTCAGCTTGTGATAAGGTTGGTAACAGTAGCAATGTTGTGAAGCATGAGTATAAGAATAACCGTATCATAAGTAATCCACATCGACAGTATAAGTGCCACTAAAAGTGCCAGTTGAAAAATTGCCATGGTTGGCGCTGCAGGAGGTTTGTAGCGCACCGCCAGAATACCAGGTTACACTACCGCCAGCCGGAATCTCTGTATTACCATCGAGTGAAACCCTAAAGGGAATGGACTGGCCACCCGAATTTAAAGTCTGGCTGGGGTAACAAGTGCCAGGATCACCCTCGCTGGGAGAGCTGACATCAATGTCACAGTTTTCTCCGGGAGACTCTTGCTCAACTAAGAAAACCCCGCGTGTTGGCGATGAACTTGCTATAAATTCCGGAGAGCCGGAGTAAGTGCTGGTACCACCGGTTTGAGGGTTGATTACAAATATTCCATCACTGTTTGCAACAAACTCACCAAAATCAAGTGGGCTTTGCTCGGTAATCGTCAGGCCGGCAGTACAAGAGCTACCACCAGCAGCAACAAAGCCGATAGTGGCATTGACACCAATGGTTCCAAACGAAGTGTCAGCCTGTGCGATAGAGCAGGTAGATAGCAGCACAAAAGCGCTAATAGTGAGTATTTTCATGATGACTTTTCCTGTGCAGAGGGCGTGTCAGTTTGATACCAATGTAAATTCACCTCTGAAATCCAATCTTGTTCAGGCTTAATATTAATAGATAATGGTTTGGGTGTTCGTTTATGCTCACCTATTAGTTTTAGCTGATATTGTCCTGGTGTCAATTTTTCAATGATATAAAATCCATCAGACTGGACTTTACCACTGCGTATAACAGAACCATCTTGTTTAACTGCTTCAATCTCAAGGTCTTTGGGTAGCGTGCCATCGGTAAAAACATAGCCATCAATGCTGATATTATGGCTGATAATAGGGTTATATTCGATGATGGTGCCGGGGCGGAAATACATCGGTACTGACTCATTTTCCGGGATGTAACCTAAATCAATCGAACTGGGATCGACCTCAAAGTTGATTCTGCTATAAGTGGCAATCCCACTAGCGTGGAAATAACCGCTTTCATCAGTCTGCGTTTTAACTCCGCCTATTTTAATTTTGGCATGGGCGATCGGTTTGGATTTTTCGCCGGGTTTGCTCGGTGCATAGACATAGCCTGAAATAGAACCGGTTGCATAGTGACTGGGTAAGGTCGGATGAGTAAATAGGCCCACAACATCGGTAAAGTTAATGGAGAGCAGGACGGTTTTTTCCCCCACGGTGAGTGTGGCTGAAAAATGGGGGCTGAATTGATAAAACAGATTGCCGGTGATATCGCTATTGACACCACTGCCGTTAGATTTTGAGCGAGTGTAACTGAGTGTTTGGCTGTTGCTAGTCCAACGAGTCCAGTTGAAATTAGCCTGGAACAGATTGCGCTTGCTGATTCTCACCGTGTTATTGAGCATAGTTGAAAACTGATAAGGCGCATCGTTATTTTTGGTCCAATTCAGTTGATAACCTTGCGAGAATACGCTATTCCAGCTACCGGTTAGGTTGAGGTCATACTGGTCGGCATTGATAGCATTTTCATACTGTGACACCAGGCGCCATTGAGGAAACAAAGACCAGATATCTTTTAGTATAAACAGCCTTGAACTGTTGTAATCGCCGCTGATTAGCGGGGTGTTCAAAATCGGATTACTATCATCTAAACGACGATACTTAGCCTCTAGTGTGTTGTTGGTGAAATAATCCCAAATGCCCTCAAGTACATAACCTTTGGTATTGATAAAACGGTCATAATTCACTGCTAAACTGGGCAATATCTGCCAAGCAGTATCAATATAATGCATGGTTTTGCGGTTGGCATTGGAATCATCCAGCGGTATTCGATAAACGCCCCAACCTACTGTGAATTTATCAAAAAGGCCGTAGCGCAACAGACTGTGGGTATAGGTCCCCAGGCTATTGCCATCACCATTATCAATGGTACCGTGAGAGAATTCTAAGTCCCATTGATGATCATTGAGCAGTAAAAACCGATTAGGAGCATAACGTATATACTGGGTTTTTTCGGTGCCGTCCGGAAAATAATACACTAGCTTGATGGTATCCCCGGGTTCAGCGTTAGGATCAACGATAGTAAACTGACCACTGGCACCTACTTCGACGACGGTAACCAGGTAGCCACCACGCCAGACTTCAATTTCAGTACCAGGGAGCGTTTGGTCGGTATATTCAAAATCAAAATTAGGATTTACTTCCTGAGCACGGTCATACTTGATGGCATTATGTAAACGTGTGCTACCCATAAATGTGGTAGGTTGTGATGTTAAATCGCCTACCTGCAATAGATCACCCCAGGACTTATTGCGCAATGCGTAGTTCCAGGTGTAAGGATAGCCGCTTGAAGGACGTGGACGCTTGAATGACCCTGAGCCTTGTAACGTTCCGGTGCCGATGTCAGAAGTGAGGTTATAAATTAGATTCTGATTGTTTTGCGCGCTGGTGCGGCGTTTAAGGTATTGGTTGAACTGTAATTGATATTTGCCCTCTAGATTAAACCAGCCTGTTGGTTTAATAGCTTGGCGGGCTGCTAAGCGTGCTCTGCGGGCCGCTTCAGCTTTTTGTTTAAGTAGTGTGTATCGGTTCTTTTCAGCGCGCATACGAGTACGGATTTCAATGGGCAGTTTGTTAAATGTAATGGTTAATGCATAATTCGACTCGCGAAACTGTGATTGAGTGCCAAAGAGTTTGTCTAGAATGTTGCTGTTTAGATAAGGTTGCCCATTATCAATAAGATAATCCTGGCCTGCTTGTAGTGTCAGCGGTGCTTGGTCGATGGTTGTTGTCAGTTGATTATTGTGTACTGAGAACGTTGTCACTTTGTTCTGTTCGGGCCATTTATACTGACAATGGGTATAGGTTTGACCCTGGCAACTGATTTGGCCATAAAAAATCTCTTTTAACTCTTTGAGCGGGATGAAAATATTACCCTGATCATTGGTTTTAACATCAATATCATAGGCAGAGTTGTAATCACGCTCAGGGAATCTTAACTTAACAAGAATAAACTCATTGTAGAACGCAGCATCTGACTGAGCAGAACGAGGCGTTGTTGCGTAAGCTGCTGTGCATGATAAGAGCGCTAATAAGCTGAGAATAAAACATGGCCTCATGGTGTACAGGAAACGGTATGCCGATCACCTTGATTTTTGTATTGCCAAGTTATTTTTTGACTATTATTTTTATAGTTGTAGGTATATTGACTCATTGGCGCCAGTCGCAATGACCTGCCGCCTTCTGCCACGCCATCATCAATGCGAATCTCCTGCAGCCATTTGCTTTGGTTTTTAACGGTTTCTGTTAATTTGCCTTGTTGCTGCTCACAGGTAATGCTTACATTACCAATTTCAGGCTTGCCCTTGGTGATATAGAGGGGAATAGCCGTATTGATCAGAGGGGTTAAATTGATCCGGTACTGAGTTTGTTCGCGTTGTTTTTTTAATGGATTGTTATTTTCAGGCGGCAGCATTTTGATTAATAGTTTGCCAATGTATGTGCCGTCAGGCAGGGTGCTTGCCAAGCGTATTCTCACTCTCAGGACACGGCTCTGCTTGGGGTTGATGATCAGCAGGCGTGGACTCACTTTCGTATATTGGGTTAAATCATAAACTTGTGTCGGGTAGTCTGCTTTAGTAATACGTTGATAGTTTTTTGCTGTTTGCATTGGCACAATTTTAGGCTGTAGCCTGATATTTTTACTATCTTTATTAGCGAGGTTAAAGCTGGACGAAATGTAGCCCCTGGTTGCCGTTTCATTAAGATAGGTTGGCATCACTACATAATTAGCTACACACAACAGCGGGACGCATACTAAGATACCAGTTGATATGGGTCTGATAAAATAACTGAACATAATAATAGGTAAAAATGTCACGAATATATAAAAGATTAGGCATATATAGAAAAAAGTCAACGCGCTTTACGCTGCGTTGACTCTCTTACCGTTAGGTTATTACTGATTATTGATAGGCAACCGTAACGTCGTAGGTGCCTGTGTAGTCACCGGCAGTGTCAGTTGCAATAGCATCGAACGCTAGCGTTGCCCCAACAGTGAAGGTACCATTACCACTACCGTCGAGAGTTAACGAACCGCCTCCACTATCAGTAAAGCTAGTCAGTGGCAATTGTCCGCTTGGCGCACCCCCGCTGTGTGTTAGTGAGGCAACTCCATCACCCGGAAGCGTAATGGTGATGGTGGCATTGGGCTCTCCTGTAACACTGAAATCACCTGATGTGACAGTTGGGTCGGCATCAACGTTACTGGCTGAGCCTACACCGTCACTTGTGTTGACAACAACAGTACCACCGGCAGTGGTATCGCTATGTGCAAAAGTACCAAAATCAAGGTCATCGGCACCTGTGCTTAAAGTTAGTGCGGTGGCAATCGATGCGCTTGCGCTTCCTGAGGTTGAGTCAGCCGCACTGGCAATTCCTGTCGCGCTCATGCCTATCGCCAAACTACTACTTACCGTGATGACTTTAATTATGTTTTTCATTGTTATCTCCTTGGGCTTTGGTTCGTTAAACTTCTCATTTTGTCATACTCTATTTATAGATGATCCGCCGGGTAAATACTCTCAAAAAAATCTTGATTATTTGTGCGGTATTAACCATTGTTCGCAATAAGGTGGTGCTGTGGGCGTGATAATAGCTGGGATAGCGTGTGATGGTAGCAAAATGTGTTATTTAACACGGGGTTATGTGTATTGATGCATTTTGTGTTTTATGTGTGAGGAATTAACACGGGAATGCAAGCCTGGGTATTTTCACGGTAAATATTCAGACAAGATCTCCCCAGCGGCATTGCAGTGCTGTGATGCCGACAATGGGGGCAGTTTCGGTACGTAAGATCCGCTTACCTAAGGTCAAAGAGATAAAACCTTTTTGGCTGGCCTGATCGATTTCAATGTCACTTAGCCCGCCCTCGGGGCCAATCAATAATGCCACGTCTTGTAATTTGAGCGCCATATCATTGAGATTGGCGGCATTGTGCGGATGCAGCACAAAACCTTGCTGGCAGTGCAACGACTCTAACCAAATGGATAATGTGGTGGGGTAATGTACTTTAGGCACAATGGTGCGTGCGCATTGCTCGCAGGCGCTGATAGCCACTTTTTGCCAGTGCTGGTGCTTTTTATCTAAGCGCTCACCACAGAGTTTGGTGTTGCTACGTTGGGTAAATAAAGGTGTAATTTCTCTAACACCCAGTTCACAGGACTTTTGAATCACCCAGTCCATTTTATCCCCTTTACCGATGGCTTGCGCCAGATGAATAGCCAGGGGTGATTCACGATCGATAGCCTGACAGGCATCGATGTGTAGCAATACGACGCGTTTGCTCATTTCAGCTATGTGCCCTGCAAATTCATTGCCACTGCCATTAAAGAGTATGACTTGCTCATTAACCTGGCAGCGCAACACGCGCGATAAATGGTGTGATGCCTCAGCACCTAAGGTAACGAGTTGCCCCACGTGTAATGGTTCTGGATGGTAAATTCGGTTAACACGCATTAATAAACTGCTTGTGAATAACGCTGTTTTTGAGTGTTGGCTTGGTCAGATAAATAACACATCCCGTGGTCACGACCACGGGATGTAATAGGCTTATACCAATCTTTGTTTGCTATGCAAATCCAGGTTGGGCTATCAAATAGCACAATGACGACAGCACCCATTTTCCTCTAATAACGGTAGTGATCTGGCTTGTAAGGTCCATCAACCGCCACACCAATGTATTTGGCCTGCTCAGGAGTCATCTTGGTCAACTTGACACCAATCTTTTCAAGATGCAGGCGTGCTACTTTCTCATCCAGGTGTTTGGGTAGCACATATACCTGATTGTTATAGTTATCATGATGTTGCCATAATTCAATCTGGGCTAGGACTTGGTTAGTGAAAGAGTTAGACATGACAAAGCTGGGATGGCCGGTGGCGCAGCCTAAGTTCGCCAGGCGACCTTTAGCCAGCAAGATAATACGCTTGCCATCAGGGAAAATAATATGATCAACCTGAGGTTTAATTTCTTCCCACTGATATTGTTGCTCTAAAGAGGCTACGTCAATCTCATTATCAAAGTGGCCTACGTTGAGTACGATTGCCTGATCGCGCATCTTCACCATATGTTTATGTTGGATCACGTTAAAGTTGCCGGTAGTGGTGACAAAAATATCCGCCTGATCACACACTTCGTCCATCAACACCACGCGATATCCTTCCATGGCCGCTTGCAGTGCACAGATCGGGTCGATTTCAGTGACCAGCACGGTAGCACCAAGCCCACGCAGCGCCTGAGCGCAACCTTTGCCGACATCACCAAAGCCCAGTACCACAGCCACCTTACCGGCGACCATCACATCAGTGGCTCGCTTTAAGCCATCCATCAATGATTCACGAATACCATAGAGATTATCAAACTTGGATTTGGTGACCGAGTCATTGACATTGATGGCCGGTGCGTTGAGCTTGCCGTTTTTAGCCATTTCATACAGACGATGTACGCCGGTGGTGGTTTCTTCAGAAATGCCACGGATATCAGCCAGCAGCTCAGGATATTTCTCATGAACCATCAAGGTTAAATCACCACCATCATCCAGGATCATATTAGGTTTCCAGCCGTCAGGGCCATGAATAGTTTGTTCAATACACCACTCGTATTCTTCCTCAGTTTCCCCTTTCCAGGCAAATACGGGTACGCCGGTGGCGGCAATCGCGGCGGCTGCATGATCTTGGGTTGAGAAGATGTTGCAAGATGACCAACGTACTTGAGCCCCCAATGCCGTTAGTGTTTCGATCAAAACGGCAGTTTGAATTGTCATGTGTAGACAACCGGCAATGCGCGCGCCTTTGAGCGGTTTCTTGGCGCCGAATTCTTCACGTAACGCCATGAGGCCTGGCATCTCGGTCTCAGCAATGGTGATTTCTTTGCGGCCCCAGTCAGCGAGGCTCATATCAGCGACTTTGTAATCGCTTTCAACTTTGTGCATAGGTGCAGTACTCATATTTAGTGACTCCTTATTACATTATTTGAGGCCGCTGGCGGCTTTTAAATTGGCTGCTTTATCGGTTTGTTCCCAGGTAAAGTCGGTATCTTCACGGCCAAAATGCCCATAAGCCGCGGTCTTTTGATAAATTGGACGTAACAGGTCCAGTTGTTTGGTAATCCCCTGTGGACGCAAGTCAAACTGCTCACGCACCAAGGCAACGATCTTATCTTGCGG
>JANQIS010000137.1 GCA_028282045.1 Gammaproteobacteria bacterium | reverse complement strand
TGCGAACATCATATGGTGCCTATTATCGGCAAAGCACATATTGCCTATATCCCTAAGCACCGTGTCGTCGGTATTAGCAAGCTGGCACGCTTACTTGATGTCTATGCTAAACGGTTGCAAACCCAAGAGACCATGACCATACAAATTGCCCAGACTATTAACAAAGTTTTAGAACCTAAAGGGGTTGCCGTCATCATCGATGCCAGACATCAATGTATGACCACGCGCGGCGTACACAAAACTGAAACCGCAACGATCACTTCTCGCATTACTGGTTTGTTCCGTGAAGACCCGCGTACCCGTACCGAACTGATGAACTTGTTGAGCTTATAATGCGTTTATGCCGCTGGCTGGTTATCGGCCTGATTAATACCTATCGTTATCTCATCTCTCCGGTCATTCCCAGCCGTTGTCGCTACCTTCCCACCTGCTCAGAATATGCCATCGAAGCCATTAACAAATATGGTCTGCGCAAGGGTATCTGGAAGGCTATCAAAAGAGTCGGGCATTGCCACCCCTGGGGGGGGAGTGGTTTTGACCCGCCCTAGGATCTGAAGGCAAATAAAACGCCTTATTGTCCTTCACAAATCACTGTGCTATTTTGACCCTAATGAACTGGATTTCTTATCATCATGACACGATATACAATAACACTAAGACGGATGATGATGCCCTAGTCCCTTGATTCCAACGCCAGTATTCAGATAAACAGTTAACCTTAATAAGGTGCTTGACACATAACTGGAGCGCACCACCAATATGATCAGTATTAAAAACGTCAGCAAAGCCTACCAACAAGGAAAACAATCACTACCAGCTTTGCACGACATTAACATCACCATTCCCGAAGGAGAAATCTTTGGCATTATTGGCCGTAGTGGCGCGGGGAAAAGCACTCTGGTGCGTTGTATCAATCTACTCGAGCGTCCTGACCAAGGCCGGATTATCGTTAATCATACCGACCTGACCCAACTGAATGCCAAGGCGCTGCGCCTGGCACGGCGCCAGATCGGCAAGATTTTCCAACACTTCAACTTATTAGAATCACGTAATGTATTTGATAATATTGCGTTACCATTAGAATTAGTCGGCACCACACGCAAGGCAATTGTCCAAACGCTCACCCCATTGATTGAACTGGTCGGCTTGCACAACAAAGAGCGATATTACCCCCATCAACTCAGTGGCGGGCAAAAGCAGCGTGTCGCTATTGCCCGTGCATTAGCTGCCAAGCCTAAAGTATTGCTATGTGATGAGGCCACTTCAGCACTGGATCCGGAAACCACACAAAATATTCTTAACTTGCTTCAAGATATTAACCGCCACTTCAAGCTCACCATCGTCCTGGTAACCCATGAGATGGAAGTCCTCAAGGCTATTTGTCAACGCGCTGCAGTATTAGATCACGGCCAATGTGTCGAACAAGGGCCTGTATTGGACCTGTTTACCAATCCGCGACAGGAAGTCACCCGACGCTTAACGCAGAGCACGCTCAACGTTTCACTACCAGAGTCAATTACCTCACAATTGCGTCAAGACGCTGCCGGCAGTAAAGCATTGATCGTTAAACTCACCTTCGTAGGTGAGAGCACCAAACGCCCGGTCATCAGTGATATTCATGACCGTTTTCAAGTGACCACCAGCATTTTGCAAGCTGATTTGCAAACTATCAGCGACGCACCATTTGGTGTGACCATTTGCCAATTAGGTGGCACTCAAAAAGCCATAGAACAAGCTCTAGCTTATCTGCAACAACAACAAATTAACACACAGGTGCTAGGCTATGTTTGATATTACTTGGCAAGAATTAGGACTGGCCACCTGGCAAACCATCTACATGGTATTTATCGCCAGTTTCATTGGTATTGTGGCTGGACTTTTGATCGGATTGATTTTGTACTTTACCCAAGGCAGTAGCACACCGTTGAAGCGATTGCTCAACTATGCTCTGAGCTTTGTCGTCAACATCGGTCGTTCTGTGCCGTATATTATTCTAATGATTGCCATTATCCCACTGACCCGTTGGATTGTGGGTACCTCTATCGGCACTAACGCTGCCATTGTGTCATTGGTTTTGGCAGCAATACCGTTTTATGCACGCATCGCTGAGGCTGCTTTTGAGGAAATCTCTAATGGCTTGCTGGATGCTTCACTGGCAATGGGCGCAACCACCGGTCAGATTATTCGCAAGGTGCTCATTCCAGAAAGTTTGCCCAGTCTGATTAAGGGCGGAACGCTAACGGTGATAGCTTTGATTGGTTACTCTGCTATGGCTGGTGCCGTGGGTGGCGGTGGTCTGGGCCAGTTGGCTATCAATTATGGCTATCAGCAATTTAACGTCGGCGTCATGTTGATGACAGTGATCATCCTGGTGGTATTGGTGCAGTTAGTACAAAGTTGTGGTGATACCATTGCTGCCAGACGCCTGAGCAAACCGTTGTGGATATTGAGTGTGGTGCTGTGGGCACTGTGTATTGGCAGCCAAGTATGGCCTGGCACCATTGCACAACAAAACACACTCAAAATCGGTATTACCAATGGAGTACAACAACGAATTATGGCTGTTGCCCAACAGGTAGCCCAACAGCGTTATCACTTACATTTACAAATCATCACGTTTGATGATTATAATTTGCCGAACATCGCACTCAATAATGGCGCCATTGACGCCAACATCTTCCAACATATCCCATTTTTAGATGCACAAGTCAAAGCCCATGGCTATCACATCGTGCCGCTGGCCAAGACCTTTGTATATCCGATGGGCGTGTTTTCTAAAAAAATCACCCACTTAAGCCAATTGCCCGATGGCGCGTTGGTGGCGATTCCCAATGACCCCAGCAATGAAGGGCGAGCACTGTTGTTGCTGGAGCAACACCACCTGATCAAGCTTAAGCCGCAGGTTGGTGTAATGGGCACAGTGCACGATATCATTGCCAACCCCGACCATCTGCGCTTCCAGTTAATCAATGCCGCACAGATTCCACGGGCCTTGCCCGATGTAACCTTGGCAGCGATTAACAATGACTTTGTCAAGCCTGCCGGCCCCAAGCTCAGTGAAGCATTATTTAAAGAAGGGCCAGATGCTCCTTACGCCAATATCATTGCTGTGCGCAAAGGAGATCACAATCCGCTGTTCAAGCAATTGATTGCAGTCATGCACTCAAAAGCAGTACTCGATGCGACTCTCAAAGCATTTCCCGACGGTGCAGCTATCGCCGCCTGGCCGACAGCGAGACAAACTGATGCCAAACACTAAGATCGCCATCATCGGCGCCGGCCAGGTTGGCCAGACATTGGCATGCTGCTGGGCTCAGCACCATGTTGCCCACATCGTTGCCGTGTGCAATCGCTCGCTAAAGAGCAGCCA
>JANQIS010000037.1 GCA_028282045.1 Gammaproteobacteria bacterium | reverse complement strand
ACCCTAATCGTGAGGGTTTAGTCGATACCCCTCACGATTAGGGTTATCGCCTGCCCAACGAATTAGTGTGCGAACGGCCTCTTTAGCCTCGGTAGCAGTCGGTTTTGTGTTTGCCATCGTTAACTCTTACGAAATCTAAAATGCGCACATTATCAACGTATTGCACGTAAATCGCAAGCGCCAGTTAAGTTTGACAGCTATCGATAAGCAATGGCGTATTTATACGGATACGATCTACCTCGTTATTCCAGGACACTCTGCAACCATTCAATTGAGACAAACCCAACGCGTATTTAAGACATGAAGGTTGATGAATATGCAGGAAGCAGGTTACCGGCAAGTTGTTGCCAAAATTAATCCGATTAGGTTTATTAGATCAACACTTTTAGAGCGATATGCTGATGATGCATGCTCATATCAAGTAACTGGTCGTGATTACACCATAAAAAATACTATCAATACAGTTGGTATTTATTTTAGTTTGCCCGGGGTTACTAACCCTCATCACTTGCTCAAAGGGCATAGGGGGAGCTTTTCATTTAACTGCAGAGGTAACCGATAATGGCCGGCGGATATTAAGGAAGTTTAACTGTTCGATGACCTATACAGAAACAGATGGTGTATCACTGGGCACTATTTATCTGAGCTTTGCACCAAATGCTTTTGATAATCTGGCTTGGAATGCCACAGGCAGGGAATATAATCGTTGTCGGGCATACCTTAACGATGCCAGAAGAAAAATAGAACTCATTTTAACTCACTTCGTTAATGAAGAGGGCATAAAAGTTAAACCCGATCAAGGTTGGTCGCAAGCCACCTCCCAGCCTGAGCCTGAGCTCGAACACGCCAGGGAAAAAGCAGAACAGCAGGAACAGACACAGCAAGTTATGCCATGTGAGAGCGCATCGGCACAATCTGTTCAAACCACCTCAGCTAAACATAAAAGCAGGCCACGCAAAGGAGCAAAGCCAAAGAAAAGACCCAGGCAGCAAGGGCCAAGTACGCCAGGTGGTGAAGAAGATATAGATGCAATACTATCCGATCTACCGCCAATGCCTGCTCGGGTAACCAGTGCTACACAGAGTGCAGTAAGGCAATATACCCCTGCTCAACGAAGAGCAATCAAGCAAGATAATGAGCACCTTGTTGACGTTTTAACTAGATTGGCAGATATGGTTCAGCAGTGTTTTAGCGCAGTCGAAATAAAAAATGTATTTCATGCTGAAACAAAAGATGAGGATGCGTTGCGCTATATCAAATTGAAACAACCAATATTACGCAGCATGAATGCAGACTTGGAAAGCATTAGTAAGAATATTTTTCAACGTCCCAGGCGTATGCAAGCAAAAGATGACTTGTACTCCAAAGAAGATATTGTGCGTATGTCATCTGCGATGATTATCAATCATGAGGCGGTTGGCGCATTATTTGCCATTATACATTGTGCTCAACTGCTGTGGGGAACATTAGCACAGGTCAAAAGAGAGCATTTTGCTAAGTATTATGATGACTTTAAAGAGTTAGGTGGGTTCATAGATCAACTACATTTTAACGTCAGGCGTATTTGGGATTTTGTCTGGGAAGTTAATGATCATTTCTTATCAGGGGTGAACCAGGGCCAATATCCCTTAGTGTATAATTTTAAGCTAAACCTTGAGCTTTCAGCTATTTGCTGTGCCTACCATGAGAGCGATGGTTATGACCTTGACTATGAGAGCATTGTGAACCGGTTAGAAGCAATTAAAACAGAGTTGCTGACACAATATCATTTTAGTGCATCTATGAATCTGAAACTAATTTTCAAATTTGTCTGACTTTGATCAACATTTCAGTTCTTTATCCGATACTATAAGTGATGTCACGGCCGGGTCATGTGATAGTGCAACATTGAAGCGAGAAGCTAAAGTTTGGCGGGGATCTTTAGATCGTTACCGTCGCAGTGTTGAAAAACGGTCGGCAGAATATCCAACATCATCCCTGGACGCGAGTAAGCCTTGCCAGGCACTTAGCTTCCTTAACCCTCTTGTTGAGGGGCCTTTAGCGCAAGATGCTACTGACTCTGCTACTGCAGCAAACCATTGGGAATCATTAGCACTGGACTAGCTATATACGCTGTCCCATATCCAGGGTAGGTGCATAATAATGTGAAAACATAAGCATAAAAACCAATTAAAAAAAGTGCTTTAAATAGATTTTCTGAAATTTCAGCAGGTTAGGTGCTGTCACGTCAGCGGGCAGTTGTCTGATAAGGTAAGTTTGTTACGATGGCCTGTGTCAATGGTGGCAAATTCATTACGAGGGGAGAAACGATGAAAACACTAAAAGACATGAAAAAAATACTATACCAACGTTTTGATGCGTATGGTGAGAAAATCAGTCGCTTATATACCTATCGATATTAATGCGATAGCAATAAAAAAACACTAAACCACCGCAAGGTGGTTTTTTATTATAGATAGTCGTGTCGCCAAGCCAGAGGTTTACTAAAGTGGAAGAGGGTGCTGGCGCTCAGGTGAAGATTGTAAGTGATGAATATCAACAATATATTTTAAATTGTACTTGTTTAACTCATCTTGAAGCGCAAGTTTGATAAAAACAGGCTCAGAGTGTTGAAGAGTTCTCGCGAATTTTTGTGCTTGCTTAGGGCTAATTGTGCTTAGACCTCTTTCAAGAGAGGATATATATTGCTTCGATACACCCAGCTTGCAGGCCATTTCTTGCTGGGATAGTTTTTCACCTTCACGAATGCTTTTTAACAGCCCCCCAATAGTAAGTGATAATCCAGTAATTTGTTTAATCTGTTCAGATGCTTTAATACTCATGCTTGTTCACCTCTATTACCTCAATGTAATTTAGTAAAATATCATTACTTCCTTGTTCTACGTATATTGCCCTATAAGCTCGGCTTAATCGAACAGTGTACAAGTTCGACCCTGTTCAGTCCGGATTGTCTTGCGTAATGTTTGATTTCATCCCACGAAGAAAGGCGGCGGATTACGCCAAGCCCGTACTGCTAATGAATTACGTTCATACGTTTTTCAACTTGAGCAAGCCGGTGGCTTGTTGCAACCCTTGTCACGCGAAGATGCGTATCAAGCCTATCTGCCAGGTAGCAGCAATCCATTCTTGATAGATAAAAACTAATGAATGATTAGAAATGTGAGATTGGTAGCCAAGAGCGCAACCGATATATCGGCTCACCAGCGGCTAAATACTTAGTTTCAAAATGGGTAAGCGGTGTATTGCTCTGATAAGCCTCAATCGCTTGGGTTTGATAGCCTAATAACTGCGCGGCATATTGCCATTCCTGTAAATATAAAAGCCAATTGCTACGTATTTCAGTGACCTTGCTCAGTGCCATCAAGGTGGGGAAAATTGCATGGCCATGCCAACGGCGTGCCAGGTGTTTAGACTTGGGCCAGGGGTTAGGGTACAAGTGGTATTGTTGATCAAATTGCCAGTTGGCCTGAGTCATCAGCAGCATTTGATCCACTAAGTTGGCCTGCACTAAGATGATATTATCCCAATGCGCCAAGGCGTATTGTTGATAGCGTTTAAACTGAGCATGGCGCATGAGTCGGTGCAATGACTTGTCCATGCCAATAATCAGGTGATGCGGATACCGTTGTGCCAGCCTAACTGTGCTCATTGCTGCCCCGCAGCCACAATCAAGAATTAAAGGACGGCCTTGTTGGTCAACCAGTCTGGAAAGTCTGTTAAAAATGGTCTGTTGTAATTGATTAGGTGGTTTTTGGAATGGCTGAACCTGATGCTTTTGCACTAACGCTGTCAGATTATTGTGAATGCCGATTTGATTTGGCTCAATGTGGTAATTGCGTTCTGGCATTAAAGCAATATTGTGCTAAAACATTATTATATCATTTCAACTTGATTGAGAACTTATGCGTTATACACCGGTAAAAATATTATTGCTGTCAGGGTTGGGCGGTTGTCTGGAATTCTATGACTTTATTGTATTTGCGATTTTTGCCAGTTCAATCAGCCATACATTCTTTCCTGATTCCAGTGCCTTGGCAGGGTTATTGCAGACATTTGTCATTTTTGCTGTTGGGTACTTAGTCAGGCCGCTCGGTGGCGTGATCATGGGGCACTTCGGTGATCGCTATGGGCGTAAGAAAATCTTTGTATTAACCGTATTTATGATGGGGGCGAGTAGTCTGCTAATGGCAGTAATGCCAGGCTTTGCCCAACTGGGCGTTGTGGCAGCAGTGTTATTTGCCGTGTTGCGAGTGATTCAAGGATTATCGTTGGGCGGTGAGGTGCCAGGTGGTTTAACCTTTGTGGCAGAACATTTTGTTAAGCGTCCCGGGCTGGGCTGCGGTGCATTTTTTCTATGTATTAACCTGGGTATTATTCTTGGCAACTTAATGCATAGTCTGTTAAATGGGTTTGCTGTTGCTCCGGAATATAGCTGGCGTATTGCTTTTGCTATTGGTGGGGTGCTGGCGTTGGGCAGTTACTTTATCCGCAAAACCTTACAAGAGACACCGCAATTTCTGTATTTACTAGAAGATAATGCTTTGCAGCGTCTACCTCTATTGCTGGTGTATTACGCCATCGTTGGCGTGAAGCATTAGCGGCCTTTTGCATCGTCAGCGCGGGTGCCGGAATGGTCACTATAGTATTGCTCTATATGCCATCGTATCTGCATAAGGTGTTACATTATTCAGCCAATATGAGTAGTGACCTGGCTTCTGTAGGGGTAGTGGTATTTTCCTTAGCCGCGTTTGCTTTTAGTGCCATTTCTGACTATCTGTTAGGACGCCGTGGCTTGATGGGTATTGGTGCAGTGTTGCTATTATTATTAGTGATGCCATTTTATAATGCGCTGGTGCATCATCATCACCCTTGGCTATGGTTTATTGGCATTGGCTTGGTGTGTGGCCTGATTACCGGTAATTTCCCTACGATGAGCGTTGAGCTATTTCCGCCAGAGATTCGTTTTTCTGGCGTGGCGTTGAGTTATAACCTGGGTTTTGCTGTGTTTGCCGGGCTCTCACCGTTAACGGCAACCTTATTGTTGCATCACACACACAATCTGCTCAGCCCGGCTTGGATTGTGATGCTGTGTGCGCTTATGGCGTTATTGGGATTACTATTGAGTATTAAACGTTATCGACCACTATCGCACACCACATTGGTACCATAGGTTCTGCTAAACTCTTTAGATAACCATAGTGGACTAATACGTTGATGATGTGTTCACACCGTATGGCAATGATCTGGCAGCCGATGGTGGCAGTGATTTTTATTGCAGTGGTATTGTATGCCCTAAGCCAGACGGGAGGGTCTAATATTATTTGGGCCATTGGTGCCGGTGCATTGTCTTCCA
>JANQIS010000112.1 GCA_028282045.1 Gammaproteobacteria bacterium | reverse complement strand
ACCCCTTGCGCTAAGCGAAATATGACCAGGAACCAGGCTGTTTGTGCCACACCGCAGAAAACCGAGGCAATAATAAAGACAACTAATCCCAGTTGGTATAAGCGCTTAGCACCAAGCTGGTCGCCTAAATGCCCGCTGGTCATCAGTAATCCGGCAAAGCTAAGAGCATAAGCGTCAACAATCCATTGCAGCCAGGAAATATCAGCATTTAATGCTTGGCGGATTGTTGGCACCACCACATTCACCACAGTGATGTCCATAATCACCATGAAGAACCCAAGGCATAAGGCAAATAAAGGCAGTAATCGCATACTCTAGTATTGTTAAGTGTTGTTATGGCATTATATCTGTTTCCATTTAAGTAACATAGGTTTATTATTTGCAATAGATGTTTCTATAAAGTTAATATATATGTCAGATTTAGATCGTTATGAGTTATTCGTGTGTTTAGCCCAAGCCCACAGTTTGGGTCAGGCAGCAGAGCAGCTCAACATGAGCAAACCAACATTAAGCAAACAAATTAAGCGCTTAGAAACAGATTTAAAAGTGGATCTGTTCTCTCGAGCGGGTTATCGTTTAACGCTGACCCCATCAGGTGAGTTGCTGCTCAAACAATGTTTACGGCTAAAGCGCGAATTAGATGATACTCGCATGATGTGCCAACAACTCCATCAAGAACCTGAAGGTGCGCTTAACGTAGTGGCATTTAGTCATTTTGCTTATACATTGATTTTTCCTAAACTAAAAGACTTTATGAATCGTTTTCCCAAATTGCAAATCACTATCGATACCAGTGAGCGTGTTCCTGATTTTGAGCGTGATCAAGTTGATATTGCGGTGGGTTTCTCATTGCCGATTCCTGAAGAAAATACCGCTGATATTGTGCAGTGTAGTATGGGAACCACTGAATACCGGCTTTGCGCTACAGCAGAATATTTCGATCAACAAGGTGGCATACCTCATTGTTGGGAGGCGCTACAGCAGCATCGTTATATTAGTCATACCGGGCGTAAGCGTGGGCTTATTAAGCTACAAAGTGGCCCGCAAACACTGATACCTTATCTTGAAGTTAATAGTGTTAGCTCAATGATTCAGGCGGCCTTGGAGCATGTGGGGCTCATTCAGTTACCCACTTATAAGCTCGCACCGTATATTGACAGCAAAAGAATGATTTCTGTATTGGAAAACTTACAAAAAACCAATGAACCGGTGTATTATTACTATCCGCGTTACCGTCATATTCAACCCAAGGTGCGTCAATTTATTCATTATTTTTTGCCGAACGATAGCCGTTTAATTATCAGCTCACTGTAGCGATCATCCTGCATTCAACATGAATCAGATTTCGCCGCTATTTCAAGTGGCCGGTTTTTTAATACAACGTCCACATAACCAAGGCTTGACCTGGTTTGGTGCAGTTTGGCAAGCATGCAGGGCTTTTTGACAAGCCTGTTGACTAGGGTAGGGGTTACAGCGTTGCTGTAATGGCGAGAAACCGGCACAGAGTTGGTAAGGCTTGGCAGTATGCGGCACACAAGCGCAGAGTAATGTGCTCAAGACAATAATTGAAACGATAGAATACCCTTTTTGCATGATGTCTTCGGTACGGTAGAATAAGTGTTTACTATATCGCATTATCAGCCCATGGCAATGACTTTATCCGCTTTTGATCAACCCATCCTGCAGCAGTACCCACAGCCGAGCCAGGCTGATCTTAAAGCCCTACGCCAAGACGATGCAGTGGTGGCGTTGTTGTCGCACGAGAATATTATTGCGTTCAATCAATATTATCAAGATGGCTTAGACGGTACCAATGCTGTGATGTATACCCGTCAGTCAGTATTACAACGCCTACACCAGGTGGCACAGCAACTATTGCCTGATTATGGTTTGTTGGTCTTTGATGCTTATCGTTCTATTGAGACACAAACAGTATTATTTAATGACTTTCGCGCACAAGTGCGCCGTCAACATCCTGACTGGGATGAGGGAGCTATTTTGCAACAAACATTGCGCTTTGTCTCACATCCCACCGATCCAGGGCACTTTGCTGTGCCATTACATCATTGCGGCGGTGCAATTGATTTGGCCATTTGTAACTTGAAAGATCAAACCATCCTGAACTTCGGTACCGCATTTGATGCAATAAGTGATGCTTCAGCAACCGATTTCTTTGAGCAAGATTATCAGCAAGGATGGGGTATAACTGAGTCTGAGTGGTCAGTGATACGCTATCATCGGCGCATATTGTTCCATCTGATGAAATCAGTTGGCTTTGTTAATTACCAAAATGAATGGTGGCACTTCGATTTGGGTGACTGTTACTGGAGCCAAGTATTGGGAATTGATTGGCTCTATGATAGTGTGGTTCTGTAGTCACCGGGGTAACAGCAAAACCTTAACCTGGTGTTATACGATTAATCTACAGTTAATCTAAGCAAACAGATTGACGCACAAAGGTGAAAAATAATTTATTATTAAGGGGGCGTGATACAGTCTTTTTGAGTGTCAACTGAGGTAATTGGTAGATTGAGATAAAACCGGCTGTATTTCAGCTTTGAATTGACAATGAATCCTAGCAGGTGGAAGGTATGATTGAGCTTGAAATGTATAGTGATTACGCGTGTCCATGGTGTTATTTTCTAATACCGGATATTGAAATGCTAATCGAAAATGATGGGATTTACGTTAAAAGACGAGCGTTTCAAATTTTACCTGAAATACCACTTGATGGCATGAGTGTTGAGCAATATGACCAGATGCGTGGTAATACGTTAATTGATAGGAAAAAGAAGAATGACTTAACCATCAATATTACTCATCGCAAAAATCTTCCTTGGTACCCACGGAAAAATTTTTATCAAACGCTTCCGGCACATACGTTGGCTAAATGGGTTGAAGACCAAAATAATTATGAGAAAGTGACAGAGTACCATACCAAAGTCTACAACCATGTTTATGGTCTCGGGGAAAATATCGCACACCCGGAAGTTTTATTGGCTGTCCTAAACAGCATGGATTACAAGATCACAAAAGCAGAAGTTGAAGATCTCATTGCAGATCCCCTCCTGAAAGAGCGAGTCTATCAAGATATCAATTCTGCCAGAGCGCTTTCAGTTTCTGGGGTGCCTTATTTTACAATATATAATGAGAACACTGCTGAGCGTATTAGTCTACCCGGTTACCATGAATATGACAGTTTGAAAGCATTTGCGCAAGGGAACTACAAGTAACGCAACATCGAATTGTTCTACCTGATGAAATCAGTTGGTTTTGTTAATTACCAAAACCGATGGTGGTACTTCATATGCTTAATCTAAGCAAACAGATTAGTGAATAAAGGCGAAAAATAATTTATTATTAAAGAGGTCGTGATACAGTCAAAGGGGTTTTAATCATGAATAGTATATCTAAGCTTTTATCACCATTTACTTTTCGTAATGGGGCGACAGTGAAAAATCGTCTTGGTGTTGCACCCATGACGAATACCCAGAGCCAGTCAGATGGCAGTTTAGGGGGCGATGAATTCGATTGGTTAGAACAGTTGGCCAGTGGGCAATTTGGCTTAGTAATGACGTGCGCCAGCCATGTTTGTAAAACCGGTCAAGCTTGGGTTGGTCAGTTGGGAATTTATGATGATAGTTATATTCCCGGTCTTAAAAAGATCGCTGATATGTTCAAAGCACATAACACGGTAGGGTTAGTCCAGCTTTTCCATGGCGGGTCTCGCTGCCCTCAACGAATCACTGGTGTGCAGCCATGCAGTGCCAGTGAGTTTCATTTGCCTATTGCTGGTTTTGAAGTCCCTCGTCCACTGACTATTGCAGAGATTGACAAAATTATTCAAGCCTTTGCTGATGCAGCAGAGCGTGCTGATCAAGTGAGTGACTACTCGAGGTATTGATTTTGGACTCCTGTCCAAAATCGCCTCTCCTGACGTCACCCATCATTTGGGCCGCGACCGTCCTCGTC
>JANQIS010000024.1 GCA_028282045.1 Gammaproteobacteria bacterium | reverse complement strand
CATGGCCTGGACACCTTTGATATTATTCACTCCAATACAAATTTGTTCAGCCATTTTTTGTGTTGCGCCATAACGGCTATAATAGAGAACTAATACTTGTTTCATTACGGGCCCACTTATATGTCAAATACTATTATGATCTATTGTAAACGCATCTACCGTTTCTGGTCTTGGGTGTTACGTCAATTCCTTGCCGACCGTTGCATGGTACGTGCGTCAGCTCTGACGTATGCTAGCTTGCTGGCACTGGTGCCATTTATGATTGTGATCGTTTCAGCGTTAAGCCTATTTCCCTTCTTTGATCAGGCTTCACATAATGTACAAAGTTTTATTTTCCAGAATTTTGTGCCGCATACCGGAGATCAGGTATTACAAGTCGTGTCGCAGTTGGAAAGCCAGGCTTCTAAACTGCCGGCAATTGGATTTGCGTTTTTATTTGTTACCGCGATTATGTTGTTGTTTAACTTAGACCGTACCCTCAATGAAATTATTCAGACACAATCTAAACGCCGATTGCTGGGTTCTTTTTTAATGTACTGGGCACTGATGACCATCGGGCCATTATTGTTAGGGGCAAGTTTAGCCGTGACATCCTATATCCAGTCTATCAAATGGTTAGACTTTATGGGGGTATCGTCGTTGATCGCCACAGCGCTCAGCCCACTGCCATTTTTGCTCAGTGCGGTGGCATTTTCTTTTATTTATATTGTAGTGCCCCATGGTGGGGTGAAATTCCGCTACGGCATCATCGGTGGGGTTTTTGCAGCCATTCTATTTGAACTGGCCAAGCATGTTTTTGCGTTTTATGTTGAAACCTTTCCATCTTACAAATTGCTTTATGGTGCTTTGGCAACCATACCCCTGTTTTTATTATGGGTCTATGTCAGTTGGATGATCTTTCTGCTGGGTGCAGAAGTCGTTAATGGCCTGCGCCATCAGCAAGCTTACCGCAGTGTACAGGTAATGGAGCCGTTGTTATTAGCTTATGTCGCTTTGTATGAAGGTTGGCGTCAGTATCAGAATCAATCAGCTATCACGCTGGCACAAATCCTTAGCGCGATTCCGTTTTGTAGTATTGAACAGCTAGACAAAGTATTGCAAAAATTGTGCGAGCTGGGCTATTTCATGCTGATTAATAAAGAAGAATATGTGCTCTGTAAAGATCTACGTAACATCACTTTCTCACAATTGCAGTATGACATGGGCTTTACGGTAACCTGGCAGGTAGTGACGCAGACTGCTAAAAAACTAACGGCGTGTGCGCCGTTGGCCAAACCGTATCAGGCTCAGGTGCAGGCTGAAATGAAAACCTCACCTAAGTTGGTCGCATTGTTTGAAGCAGTAGAAAATATTACAGATACAACACCTTAAATTTGGCTAAAGCTAACGGTCTGAGCTTGCATTGATTTATCCATACGTTTTTGGATGCCGCGTTCGCGAATGAATAAAGCAATAATGGCTGAAATAGCCAGACAGACAGGGATCACGGTAACAGCATGCTCGTAATCTTGGATGCGATAAACACGTTCGCCGTGAATCATTAGCCCCGACCAGCTCCAATCGAGAATTTGACCCACACCACGTTGGAATAGCATGCCGCCGAGCATAGCCAGTGTATTAACAAAAGCAATAGCCATACCGGCAATTTTGGGTGAACACAAGTCACGTGCCATAGAAAAAGTCAGCACTTGCACACTGGAGAAAATACCGAAAATAATAAACAAAATACAGGTTATAGCAAAAGACATGGTCGCTGAATAAAGCACCAGCAATGAAGTAATGCAAGAGACTAATGCACCCACACCAATGACTTTAATACGGTTTCTTAAATAATCGGAGATATAACCCTGAATTGGTGCACCAATACCCCAGCCGATAAAGATCATGGAAGTGGCTAAAGCAGCTTGTGTAGCAGAATAATGATGCAGTGCTTGTAGATATGGGATACCCCACAGTGCAGCAAATACTGAAGTTGGCAGGAACATTAAACTGCTTAAGATGCCAGCAATCCAGATATAGCGTTGTTTAACAATATACTTTAGATGTATAAACGCTTCTTTAAATGACAATGAGTGTTCTTTATTGCCATGAGTCATGGGGTGAAGTGGTGTGTCGTGCTGTGGCTTTAAACGCAGAAATATCCAGAACACAACGGTGAAAACAAAGCCGGCAATGGCAAAATTTTCAATGGCAGTACGCCAGCCGAGTGATTCTACCATTTGTGCCAGCAGAATTTCCCCAAAGGCTGCACCGAAAAAACCTAATGAGGCACAGGAGCCGGAAAAAAACGCAAAGCGTTCAGCAGGCAGCCACATTGCCGCTAGCTTTAATGCACCAACAAAACCAAATGCTGAGCCAAAGCCTTGTAAAAAGCGACCGAAGGCGGCAAGCGTGTAGCTATGAGTAGTTGCCATTAATAATGTGCCTATGGTGCAACAGAGTACTGCCAAGCTAAGTACCCAATGAAGCTTGAATTTATCAACTATCACCCCAACGGCCAACTGCATTGGTGTATAGGCATAGAAGTAGAATGCACTCAATGTGCCAAATAACGTGGCGTCTATATGAAAGGAATGCATTAATTGAGGCTTCATGACACTGGGTGAGATACGCAGGAAATATTCATAGAAATAAAATAACGCACCCAGTGTAACGATAAAATAACCCAAACGTAAACTTTGATTCTTTTTCATTCAGCCCTCCTGCGCAACGTAGTCACTGCAATTTATTTTCCTGCGGTTACCAAAATCAGGTTATTGTGAGACCCGTAAAATTGCTTCATTTATAGTAAGAAGCTCAGGTTCTTGGCAGTGACGCCCTTTATACTCGATCAAGGCATTATCCAGATTTTTATCGCTGATGACAAGTCTGTGCGGCATACCCAGTAAATCCATATCAGCAAAGCGCACCCCAGGGCGTTCCTGGCGGTCGTCAAGCAATACTTCAATACCTTGTGCGGTTAGCATAGCGTAAATCTCATCGGTTTTGGCCTTAACTGCAGCGGATCGGTCATATTGGATAGGTACAATGGCCACAGAAAAAGGTGCCATTTCTTTTGGCCAGATAATCCCGTGAGCATCATGGTGTTGTTCGATAGCTGCTGCGATAATACGCGAGACACCAAAACCATAACAGCCCATCAATAAGGGCGTAGCCTTGCCGGCTTCATTGAGCACACTGGCGCCCATTATAGCTGAGTAGTGCGTACCCAGTTGAAAAATATGGCCCACTTCAATACCACGCGTGCGTTTGAGTATACCTTTACCGTCAGGGCTTGGGTCACCTTCAACAACATTGCGGATATCAGCTACCTGATAGTTGGTCACGTCACGATCCCAGTTAACACCTTTAAAATGATAACCGTCTTTGTTGGCGCCACAGGAAAAATCTGCCAGCACTGCAGCATCGCGATCAACAATCACAGTGGTTTTACAGTTTACCGGACCTAAAGAGCCAGGACCAGCGCCCATCAGCGCTTTGATTTCCTGATCATTTGCTAACGTTAATGTACCTGCAACTTGCGCTAACTTAGCTGCTTTAATTTCATTAAGGGTATGATCGCCACGCAAAACAAAGGCAAAGAAATCACCTTGGGCGTTTTTGCCAATCATGGTTTTTACTGTTTGTGCAGGCTTAATAGCAAGCTGCTCACATAAGGCTGCAATGGTTTTAATATCAGGTGTGGCAAATTCTTTTAGTGCCTGTGTAGCCTCCGGCCGAGCTTGGCTTGGCGCAGCACAAGTAGCCTTTTCAATATTGGCAGCATAATCGCTGGCATCGGAATAAAAAATATCATCTTCGCCGGCATTGGCCAGCACTTGGAACTCATGTGAGGTTTCACCACCGATGGCGCCGGAATCGGCAATCACGGCGCGTGCTTCCAATCCCAGGCGTTTAAGGATACGTGAATAAGCCTCATGCATCACTTGGTAGGTTTGCTGGAGTGAGTCTTCGTTAGTATGAAAAGAGTAAGCGTCCTTCATGACAAACTCTCGAGCGCGCATAACACCAAAACGTGGGCGAATTTCATCACGAAACTTAGTCTGAATCTGAAACAAGTTCAGTGGTAACTGCTTGTAGCTGCGAATCTCACGCCGTGCGATGTCCGTAATGACTTCTTCATGTGTCGGTCCAAAGCAAAAATCCCGCTGGTGACGGTCTTTGATTTTGAGCAAGTCAGGGCCGAATTTGTCCCAACGGTCAGATTCCTGGATAAGCTCTGCCGGTAGAATATTAGGCATCAGCATCTCTACAGCGCCGGCGCGTTGCATTTCTTCACGCACAACACGCGTGACGTTATGCAATACGCGCAAACCAGTTGGTAGCCAGGTATACACGCCAGAGGCCAGCTTGCGAATCAAGCCGGCACGTAACATTAATTGATGGCTGACCAACTCGGCATCGTTGGGCGTTTGCTTTTCAGTGGCCAGTAAATATTGGGAGGTGCGCATACAATGAACGGTTAGCAACAAAGCCGACATTGTATCTTGCTGTCGTTGTCGCATCAAGACGGACGGCGATGCTATACTACTGTGCTACTTGTTCTGACTGACTAAAACATCATGCAACGCCATTATTGTACACAAATCGATGAAAGCAAATTAGGGAGTCATGTGCGTGGCTATGGCTGGGTGCATCGTCGCCGTGATCATGGCGGGGTGATTTTTTTGGATGTGCGTGATCGCACTGGTCTGGTACAGCTACTTTATGAGCCACAGCAGCAGGACTTATTTGCCCAGGCCGAATCCTTACGCAGTGAGTATGTGATCGCCTTTGAAGGCGAAGTGCGTCTGCGTCCGCAAGGTCAGGCCAATCCCAATATGAAAACGGGTCAGGTTGAAGTGGTCGGTACCAGTCTGACGATACTCAGTGAAGCCAAAACACCACCGTTTCAACTGGATGAGTATCAAAAAGTGGGTGAGGATGTGCGTTTGCGTTATCGCTATGTTGATCTGCGTCGTCCGCAAATGCAGCAGCGTTTAATGCTACGGGCTAAAGCAATGCATTTGATTCGCCAGTACATGCAATCCCAAGGTTATTTGGATATTGAAACACCAGTGTTAACCAAAGCCACTCCGGAAGGTGCGCGTGATTATTTGGTGCCTAGTCGGCTTCATCACGGTAGTTTTTACGCTTTGCCACAGTCACCGCAATTGTTTAAACAGTTGTTAATGATGTCGGGTTTTGATCGCTATTATCAGATCGTTAAATGTTTTCGTGATGAAGATTTACGTGCTGAACGTCAGCCCGAATTTACTCAGATCGACATCGAGGCATCTTTTGTCCAAGAAGCCGATATTATGGCTTGTGGCGAAGGTTTGGTGAGGGAGTTATTTAGTGAACTACTGCAGGTGCAGTTGCCGGAGTTTGTGCACTTAACCTATGCTGATGCCATGCGTCGCTATGGTTCTGATAAGCCGGATTTGCGTATTCCATTGGAGCTGGTCGATGTGGCTGATGCACTTAAGGCGGTTGACTTCAAAGTGTTCTCTGGTCCGGCTAATGATGCCAAAGGCCGAGTGGCGGCATTGAAAGTACCAGAAGGTTGTAAACACCTGACGCGTAAAATAATTGATGGTTATGCCGATTTTGTCGCTATTTATGGTGCGAAAGGGTTAGCGTATATCAAAGTCAACGATTTAGATGCCGGACGTGAGGGGTTGCAATCACCGATTCTGAAATTTTTGCCCGACCAAGCTGTTGAGGCTATTCTCAAAGCGGTTAATGCGCACAGCGGCGATATTAT
>JANQIS010000265.1 GCA_028282045.1 Gammaproteobacteria bacterium | reverse complement strand
ATGTGGTGCTGGGTAAAGAGTTTGCTCAGGATATGACTAAGCTGCAGCACCAGCCACCTAAACCCTGGGTGAGTATGCCGGTATTCACAGGGATTGGGTTGTTGTCGGTCTGGCTGGGTATCGGTGGTAGTGTTATGACCGTTCCTTTTTTACGTCGCGCTAAATTCACCATGATACGAGCTGCTGCGTTGGCCGTTGCCCTGGCGCCGTTTGTAGCGATTCCAGGTGTGATTGGGTATATCTGGGCAGGCTGGAACGCCCCATCATTGCCAGCACATTCTTTGGGTTATGTGGATTTGCCGGCTATGGTGGGTTTGATGATGGGGACGGTACTTGGTGTGCCTGCCGGAGTGAGACTGGCCAAACGTTTGCATGATGTTACGTTAGCGCGGGCCTATATCGCTGTGTTGTTTATTATGCTGGTGGTTTTGATTCTGTAGCCTGAGTATTTCATCAGGCCGTATGATCACGTAAATAACGAAACAGCGCTCTGGCTGCTTTGGGGTTAGGTGTAGTTTGCTTGCTGGCACGTTGGGCCTGATGAATCAGTTGGTAAAGTTCCTGACCAGTGAGTTGAGAGTAGGTATCAAGTAGAAAGGTGGCCAATGCCTCATCGCCGCCAATCAACTGATCGCGCCAATGTTCCAATTGGTGGAAGTGTTGATTAGCGAGTTGGTGGCGGTTTTCATGTTGTGCCATCGCTGCTTCTAACTCAACAGTATCTTGTTGGCGCAGTAGTTTGCCAATATATAATACCTGGCGTTTGAGAGCGCCTTTTTTCATAGTGCGTGCGGCTTTGATCGCTTCTAAAACGGCCTCATTTAATGGCATGGACTCAAGTGCTGTTGGTGGTAAACTTACCAACTTTTCGCCTAGATCAGTAATTGCTTGTGTGGCGCGTTTTTGTGCCGACTTACTGGGGCGGTGATATTCTTCGGTATCGTCGTTAGAGATGATGGAAGTCATTGGTAGCCTGTTGGATTTGTTCAAGCGCTTGAGCGTCATCACCACGAAAGCGCACTGCTAATGCTAAAATGATGGCACAAAAAATTGCCATCGCCAACATAACCTGCCAGTCAGGTAGTAGAGCGCGGCCACCAAAATCACCGATGTAGGAGAAAACAACAATGCCCACAAAGTAAGGCCACATCCAGATCGAGGCACGCCAGTTAAGGTTCTTATTGCGGTGGGCCAACTGATAGGCCGACACAATTACCAGGCCGATAATAATAGCAAAAGCAAATTTCTGGATAATAAACCAGCCACTCCAGTAAGACAGTAAGGTGCAGATAAAGAAAGCCACATAAGCCCACAGTGTACCGCAAGGTAGCTTGATCGGGCGGGTTTGTTCAGGAAGCTGTGTACGTAACACTAGCATACAAACCGGGCCGGCTGCGTAGGTGATAGCCAGTAGTGAAGTAAGAAACGCCACCATATTGTTCCAACCGGGCAATGGTGCGAAAAATCCCATACCGATGATGGCATTAACCACAATGGCGTAAAAAGGGTTACCAAAGGGTGAGAGCTTTTGTAAAAAAGCGGGCAGATAGCCGTTCTGACTCATACCATAGAGTGAGCGTGCGGCACTGGTACAGTACATCAGTCCGGCCGCTAATGGTGCGACAATGGCACCTACGTAGAGCAAAGGCAGCATTTTGTTGAGGTGGTCTTGAGTGAGAATTGAGGCCAACGGGCTTTGGTCATGCTCTAGAGAAAGTTGTGCCCACCCGTGTATCAGGTTTGAGACGTGCAGTGAGGCAAAAAACGCCCCTTGCAACAACAAGAAAATGATCAAACATAAGGTTACCGATCCGATAATAGCAAATGGCACAGAAAATGCTGGGTGCTTCGCTTCGCCCGCCATCTCTGCAGCTTGTTTAAAGCCGTTGAAAGCAAATACAATGCCGCCTAAGGTGATGGCATCGAGCACACCTACCTTACCCATAGGCAGGAAGTTGCTATTAGCCGGATGGATAATATGGTGCAGATTGAAGAGCTTGGTAAAGATCACGGCGATAATAATTAATGGGATAGCAATTTTAAGCAGGGTTAGCAAGTTGTTAGCACGCACTAACCAACGGATTGAATACACATTAATCGCGCTGATGATGATCATTAAGGTTAATGCAACACCGTAACCCTGCATTGTCAGCCCGCTGTTGGCTCCGACCAGGCCAGGAAAGTAAAATGCGCTATATTGAATGACTGCCTGCACCTCTGTGGCCATTAAAGCGAGATAAGATAGCCAGACCATCCAGGAGAACATAAAGCTGACGATCGAACCATGGGTAAACTGCGGGATGCGTGTGCTAGAACCGGTAACGGGGATGAGGCTGCATATTTCTGCAAAGGCAAAGGCGACGATAATCATAAATAGCCCGCCGATAATCCAGGCCATCATAGCGGCAGGGCCAGCCATGGTGGCAGTGTAATAGCAGCTAAATAGCCAACCGGAGCCTAAGATGGCGCTGACGGAAGTAAATAATAAAGCAAAAACAGAGATTTGACGTCGTTTCATGGAGATGGAATTAATATGAGATTATTGTTCAATAAATCACAAACGCTACAGCAATGCAATATCGGGATTAGCTGACATAACGCATCTGACGCCATTGGGACCTTTGAGGTACCAGCAATTGCGTTGACACTAAAAGGTTTTTAAATTTCACCGAGTTATACTCGAAACATTTTAGATTCAGGCAACAAAGTGTAAAGAGTATTACGACTATTGCGTAAATAAATGTCTGTGCAATCAACATTTAAACAACAGAGTAACAGGTAGCGTCCTGATTAGGCCGATGATCGGGTGGGCTAATCAGGGCGGAAATTAACAAGAATAAAATCATTTTAAATAAATTTAAAACAAATAATTGTTAGATTTAATATTGGATACAGTTTCTGTATAACCGTGTGACGAATGCAGGAGCTTTTGGAAAATCAATCCAACTGAGGTAATGGAATGCCGCCTGAGTGTACTGTAGAAACAGGTATCGTCACCTGCCATTTTGCTAAGTTAGCCGACTTAGCTGAAGAAACAAAAACGATTACTGCTATTCGACCGGTTGAGCTGGCAGCCAGCAGCTTAATTGAGGCAGGCGATTACCAAGGTCCAACTAAGGACATGTACATCAAAGGAAAATCGTCTAATTGGGGGCCAATGGCAGGATGTATCCCTGTTGATCAAATGCGTTGGAGTAAATTGGCCGGGCAAGAAAGGGCAAGTCAATACACTGAGGCTGTTAAAGGTTGTATTGAAGATGGATTTGCCCAAGCGGTACCGTTAACGCTCACCAGCTCAAGAATCGATGAACTGGAAAAGTTGAACTGTATTGAATGCATTGGTACTGATGATGGGCAGATTATATTTACAGCAACCTCTCCTGGTGGAGAAAAATATGAGTTTGTTGGCCGGGAAGTATCGGATGGTAGATTTGAAATTCTTTATGAAGGAGAGCCAATACAGGTTTTAGGGAAAGTTTTTGAAGGCAAAGAATTTATATTAACGGCAGATTACGACCTCTTTTTTATAGCCCCTAAAGAGGAAAAGTTTGGTCCTGATGACATGCCACTAATCAAACAAATTGATTTTGAACAATATCAAAAAGAGCATCAGCGCCGATTAAGCAGAGTCGAGGTTGCGGGAAGTGTTGTTAACCCAACTGATAAGCTTATCAGTAAGCGAGCAGGAAGCGTTGATTCCTATTTTATGGAAGAGGATCTCTCTATGGGGAATGTTTCTCCACGGGTTCGTGAGTTTATCCATAAAATTAATGAAAAATTAAATCGTGCCGAAGGCTTTGAGGTGGTCCATCATAACCAGGATGCTACCAATAGGTTTACTGACATGGGGGCAAACTTCCCGGTCACTGTCTTTGTTCCGGACGATATTTTGACATCAACGGCTATGCAGCAATTTCGAGAAAATCAGGGTATTACAAATTATCAACTTGATGCGCAGAAAGACGTTATTTATTTGCGAGATATTTCTGAGCTCGTAACATTTGTCCAAATGGCGAAAAATTTGGGGTACTATGTGCCACTGAATCCTTTATGGCCAGAGAATGTAACAAGTATAAGAAAATCCAGCTACGATAGCGCCTTGGCTTTTTTTAGAGATAAAGAAGCCAACAATAATTTCGAGCCGCTTCCCGAACTGAAATGATCTTATTATTGAGAGTCGTGTTTTAAATGTGTCGTTTTGCATCTAACAATACATAAGCCATTAGGCAGTCAGTATCCGAACGATTACTCCAGGCATGATTTGTGCCACGTTGAATCACTGTATCGCCAGGTTTTAGTAAAGTTTCTTCTTCATCTAGTATCAAATAAATCTCACCGCTAATCACAATGGCAAAATCAATAGATTGAGTTTTATGCATAAGCGGATGCCTTGCATTGAGATCAAGCTCTACCCCAATTTTCTGGCTCAAAGCCTCGAGTTCTGCGGCTGGCATGTGAGCAAATTCTTTTAATAATTCTTGTTCTGGGGGATAATTGACAAAGCGAAATAAGCTGCCATTTTGTGGTGGAGTGGTAGAGACATAAACACCATCGATAGGGTCCGATTGTTTAGTGTAATCTACCGGCATCTCATCAGTTGTCCAGAGGTTGTAAAACTTCAGGTCCTGATGGATTTGTGGTAGCGGTACTTCAGTATTTCGTGCGCTGGCATCCTGCGCAATAAAAGACTTGCCTGCTTCATTAGTATGAGTAACAATCCGCCTAACCATGTGTTGCCTTAAAGTGCTAAAAGTATATCGTTATTGAACAAGTTTATGTCCTTGTTGCTGGCATATCCATGGCAAATATCCAGGTTTATTGTGTGAGATTTTCCTGATAGTCTGTTGAGCAGAGGACGGGCCCAGCGTGAAACAATCATTTTTTATTGTAGATGAGCCGGCGATGATTGCCTTGGGCAGCAAAATCGGACGGACTATGCACAGTGGCGATGTGGTGTTGCTTAAAGGTGAGTTAGGTGCGGGTAAAACCACATTAACGCGCGGTATTCTGCAAGCTTTTGGTTGGCAGGGTGCGGTAAAAAGCCCCACTTATACGATTGTTGAGCCCTATGAGCAACTCACTGTGCCGATCTATCATTTTGACTTGTACCGTCTAAGTGATTTAGATGAGCTTGAAGCTATGGGCTATCGTGACTATCTGAGTGTTGAGAGCATCGTACTGATTGAATGGCCACAGCGTGTGCCGGCACTGGCTGCTATGGCTACACTGATTATTCAGATTGATTATGCTGATGCAGGCAGACAGGTTAGTATCCAGCGATTATGAGGAGCCACAACATGACTTTTCGCCGTATTCAAACTTTACCGATCCAACTTGCCAATCAAATTGCCGCTGGAGAAGTGGTTTCACGTCCAGCCTCGGTAATCAAAGAGCTGATGGAAAATGCCATTGATGCTGGCGCTACACAAATTGATGTCACTATTGAGGGCGGTGGCAGTCGCTTGATGAAAGTGGCTGACAATGGCACCGGCATCATCAAGGAAGATTTGCCACTGGCGGTTGCCCGCCATGCGACCAGCAAAGTGTATGCCTTAGATGAATTAGAAGCATTACATTCGTTAGGGTTTCGTGGTGAAGCATTGGCCAGTATCGCATCAGTGTCACGGTTTACCTTAACCTCACGTCATGATGAATCTGATATGGCCTGGCAGGCTAAGGTAGAAGGACGCGAAGCCAGTTGTGACGTGCAGCCGGCTGCACAAACAGAAGGGACTACAGTGATGGTGAGAGATTTGTTCTTCAATACTCCGGCCCGACGTAAATTCCTGCGCACTGATAAAACCGAGTTGAGTCATATTGAAGAAGTTTTCAAACGTATGGCGCTGGTGCATTTTGATAAAGGTTTTTCATTCAAAGTCGATAACGTGATGAAATATCAATTTCAGCCGGCACCGGATCAAATGGCGCAAGAGCATCGCGTGCGTCAGTGCTTTGACCGCCAGTTCTTAACCAACGCCTTGTACTTGGATGTCGAAGCAGCCGGTTTACGTTTGTGGGGCTGGGTTGGCCTACCGACGTATTCGCGCAGCCAGGCAGATGCGCAGTATTTCTACGTTAATGGTCGTATTGTTAAGGATAAACTGGTAGCACATGCAGTACGCCAGGCATATCAAGATGTGTTATATGGTGGGCGTCATGCGGTGTATTTGTTGTATTTATCGTTAGATCCGGCGATGGTAGATGTGAATGTCCATCCGACGAAGCATGAAGTACGCTTTCGTGAGGGGCGTTTGGTGCATGATTTTTTATTTCGTACTTTGCATCGTGTACTCGGTGAGAGCAAACCACAAGCAACATTGGACCATGTGCAGGAACGTTCAACAAATCCACCTTATCAACCTTCACACAGGCCGGCCACGTCATTACAGGTGAATGAAGAAATGGCACTGTATCAGCATCTGGCGGCGCCCAGTGTCTCACCATCCGCTGGTGAACCGGTGGTTGAAACGCAGCACAGACAAGCACAAACAGCCGCAGCACCAGCGTCAGTGGTTGAGGTGCAAAGTGCTACCGTGCCACCGTTGGGCTATGCTGTGGGGCAGCTTAAGGGGATTTATATTCTGGCGCAAAATGCCCATGGCCTGGTCATTGTTGATATGCATGCGGCCCATGAGCGTATCACTTATGAGCGTCTTAAGCAGCAATGGCAGGAAGATCGTTTAGCGACACAACAATTATTGGTGCCATTGAGTGTGGCAGTGTCGGCACAGGAAGCTGCTTTAGTGGATGAATGTCAGGAGTGCTTACAACGTTTAGGTCTTGAGATGGATCGGATTGGCGAGGATGCGGTGGTGGTTCGCCAGATGCCCTCATTGTTAAAGCAAGCGGATGTAGAAAAACTCGTACGTGCTGTGCTGGCTGACTTGCTCTTAGTTGGTGATAGCGCACGCTTTGACCAATACGTCAATGAGATGCTTGCCACCATGGCGTGCCATGGTGCAATACGGGCTAATCGTCAATTAACATTGCCGGAGATGAATGCCTTGTTGCGGGACATGGAAGATACGCAACGCAGCGGCCAATGTAATCATGGTCGACCGACCTGGACGCAGTTGAGTCTGGCTGAATTGGATAAACTGTTTTTACGAGGCCGGTGATGACCACGCCGATTGTTTGTCTGATGGGGCCAACTGCCAGTGGCAAAACGGCACTGGCGCTGGAATTGCTGCAGCACTTTCCCTTTGAAATTATCAGTGTCGATTCAGCGATGATTTACTGCGGCATGGATATCGGTACTGCCAAACCCACGGCAGCAGAACTGGCGCAGGCGCCGCATCGTTTGATTGATATTTGTGACCCTGGTGAGTCTTACTCTGTGGCACGGTTTTTGCAGGATGTGAAGCACGAGA
>JANQIS010000188.1 GCA_028282045.1 Gammaproteobacteria bacterium | reverse complement strand
AAACACCATTAGTGGCAGCATTTGATACATCATTTGAAATGATAAATCGAAGTGTACCAAGCCCAGCATAAACTCACAAAATAGCTTGAGATGATCGGGGAGTTCCTTGCTCTTGTGAATAAGCTTAAATAAAGCCGTTTGCGCAGATTCAAAATCCTCGGGTCTTTCAAAATAATGGCTGCCGATTGCTTGTGCAGTGTGCTGAGCATAACCTTCAAAAAATGCTTTGATAGCAGCATGAACTGCTTCACCTTTTACATGCTGATCGTACAGAGCCTTGCCTTCACTGAGTGCCGCTTTAATAAATGCACACTGATGTGTGTCGATTTTAGCTGCGAGTGCAGCATCAACTTTACGTCCTTGGTAGCTAGCAAAATTTGCTAGTGTTGAGGTGTCTTCTTTAGAAAGTGTAGCACCTACCATCATGTAGTACCCCCGTTGAAAGCGATAATTAGCATGAATTTAATTAATCAAATTCTATTTTGCCATAAAAGTAGTCAAATTATTAATTATTCGGCCGCAAATCTTTTTAGTGCAATGATTGGTTTTATGTAAATATCATTTATATTGGTTCCATATTACCGGTATTTAAGTACATGTTTTCGACTAATGATGTTTCAAAAATCGTAACAAGCTCTCACGCCATGCTTCATTATCTGTAGCAACGATATAGTCTTGTAATAGAGATCTGACATGGTCTGATAATGGCAACGGCTCGGCAGAGGGTTTGGGTCGTGATGGCATGTGTGTCGGTGATGAAATGACAATAGGCTTAATGGTGACCAAGTCATACCATTGTGGCATTTGACGCAGTTGGCTTATTAAATCGCTGAGTTGATAACGCAGCTTAGCAGCAATTGCCTGGCTACTGATACCGAGTTTTAGTATACCGGCTTGGTAATTTAATACGCTAACCTGGTCATTCAAAGGGGGTGGTAATAAGCGGTGTAAAGTTTGGCTGAGTAATTGAAATTGCTGCGCTTTTTGTAATACGTGTTGCAAGCTGCCTGAATGAGATTGCAGTAGGTGTGCCAACGAATGTATTTGGGATCGGTTTGCGCTCATGCTCTGGAAGTATTTAACCCACTCTTAGTATGATGCTATACTGCTGCTCATCATTCAAATCAACACAGCATTGTCTGTGCAACAAAAAGGCTAAAAACAACATGCTTAACATGATCGCCAAAATGCTCTTTGGCAGTCGTAATGAACGGATCCTCAAATCACTCAATAAAGTCGTGCAAAAAATCAATGCTATGGAGGCCGATTTAAGCAAGTTGGATGATGCGGCACTACAAGCCAAGACCAAAGTGTTTCAGGAGCGTTATCAACAAGGTGAGTCATTAGACAAGTTATTGCCAGAAGCGTTTGCTCTGGTGCGTGAAGCAGCCAAGCGCGTTTTAAACATGCGACATTATGATGTTCAGTTAATTGGTGGCATGGTGCTGCACCAGGGTAAAATTGCTGAGATGCGCACCGGTGAAGGTAAGACTTTGGTTGCCACACTGGCGTTGTATTTACATGCTTTAACTGGCAAAGGTGCACACTTAGTGACAGTAAATGATTATCTGGCCAAGCGTGATGCTGAGCAGATGGGGCAAGTGTATGCCTTTTTGGGTTTAAGCACAGGAGTGATCGTTGCCGGCATGGACCCGCAAGCGCGTAAAGAAGCCTATGCTTGTGATATTACTTATGGTACCAACAATGAGTTTGGCTTTGATTATCTGCGCGATAACATGGCCTTTAGCCGTGAAGAACAAGTACAACGTGAACTCAATTTTGCTGTGGTCGATGAGGTTGATTCTATTTTGATTGATGAAGCGCGCACGCCTCTGATTATCTCAGGTGCGGCAGAAGACAGTGCTGATATGTATTCTAAGCTGGGCGCTATTATCCCCAAACTCACCCAGCGCCAGGATGAAGATGACCAAGGGGATTATTATCTGGATGAAAAATCCAAGCAGGCTTTTTTAACTGATGCCGGCCACCAAAAAGTGGAAGAGTTGTTGATAGAAATGGGCCTCATTGATCAAGAAGATAATCTTTACAGTGCTGCCAATGTTAGCTTGATGCACTATCTGGGTGCCGTGTTGCGTGCCCATACATTATTCCATAAAGATGTTGACTATATTGTTAAGAACAATGAAGTGATGATCGTCGATGAGCACACGGGCCGGGTGATGGAAGGGCGGCGTTGGTCCGACGGCTTGCATCAGGCGATTGAGGCTAAAGAAGGTGTGAAAGTTCAAGGTGAGAACCAAACCCTGGCATCGATTACCTATCAGAACTACTTTCGCCTGTATGATACATTATCGGGTATGACAGGAACCGCCGATACAGAAGCATTTGAGTTTCATCAAATTTATGATTTGGAAGTCGTGGTGATTCCAACTAACCGTCCTATGATTCGTAAAGATCGCCCGGATGCGGTTTTCTTAACCCAGGATGAGAAGTTTACTGCTATTGTCGATGCAATTGCTCAGGCGCAAAAAGCCGGTCAGCCGGTGTTAGTAGGTACGGCGTCGATTGAAACCTCTGAGTATTTGTCGCAGTTATTGAAAAAGGCCAAAATCTCTCATAATGTTTTGAATGCCAAGCAGCATGAGCGTGAAGCCAACATCATTATTGAATCAGGCCGTCCTGGTGCGGTGACCATTGCTACTAATATGGCCGGACGCGGCACTGACATTGTGCTTGGCGGTAACTGGCAGGCCGAGGTCAAAGCGTTAACAGAGCCAACGCAAAAACAAATTGATGCGGTAAAAAAGGACTGGGAGCAACGCAATAAAACGGTATTAGAAGCCGGTGGACTTTATATCATTGGTTCAGAGCGCCATGAGTCACGCCGTATTGATAATCAGCTACGGGGTCGCTCCGGTCGCCAGGGAGACCCGGGGCAAAGTCGTTTCTTCTTGTCTCTGGAAGATAATTTGATTCGCATTTTTGCCCCACCGCGTCTGGCAGGCTTTATGAAGCGTATGGGCATGGGTAATGGCGAGCCGTTAGAAAGTAAAATGGTCAGTAAGTCAATTGCCAACGCACAGAAGAAAGTGGAGAGCTTCCACTTTGACATGCGCAAGAATCTGTTGGAGTATGATAACGTGGCTAATGACCAACGCCAGGTGATTTATACCCAGCGTCAGGAATTGCTTGAAGGAGACCAGGTTTCGGACATTATCACTAATATCCGTCAGAGTGTTATTGCTCGCGTGGTGGCATTGCATATGCCGCCGGGCTCTCTGGAAGAGCAATGGGACATTGAGGGTCTGGCAGCTATTTTAACAGGCGATTTTAACATCACTTTGCCAGTTCAAAAGTGGCTGGACGAAGATGAAAGTCTTGATGGTGACACAATGAGCCATAAAGTAGTCGAAGCCGTTGCTAAGGCCTATCATGACAAATTGCAACATGCTGATTCCGATGTATTGCAGCAATACGAAAAGATGGTGTTGTTACAGAGTTTGGATAACCATTGGCGCGAACACTTAAGCGCTATGGATCATTTGCGCAATAGTATTAATCTGCGTGGCTATGCCCAAAAAGATCCCAAGCAAGAATACAAGCGTGAAGCTTTTGAGCTATTTTCTGATATGCTCGATCGCTTTAAATATGATGTAATCTCTACCTTAAGCAAAGTAGAAGTAGCCCAACAAGAAGATGTGGCGGCAGTAGAAAATCAGTGGCGGCACGCGGTAACCAACATCAATATGCAGCACGCTGAGATTCACGGTATTGGCGATGAGACGCCAGATGATGCAAACGCACCGGCCAGTGCTATACCACAGCGTGTTGAGGGCCGTAAGGTTGGCCGTAATGACCCTTGTCCCTGCGGTTCGGGCAAGAAGTATAAACAATGTCATGGTAAATTAACCTAAGCAAGGAGCCTGATCATGCCAAAACAAGC
>JANQIS010000097.1 GCA_028282045.1 Gammaproteobacteria bacterium | reverse complement strand
TTTTTCAAAGAGATTTTCCTTGTGGCTAGACGCAAGGCTTGAGCAGACATCGCGGGACAGTGCAACTGGCACGGCCCCGATGCTGTAAAAGCCGGCAACGACGCCACAAGGAAAATATCGAAGAAAAATCAGTCGCGACGCAACTCAGGCTTAATAGCCAACGGACTCGGATAATACATAACAATCACATAAGAGGAGACGATAAAGGTCAGGATGGTAACGGCTTCGATAACGATGAAGGCGGTGGGTGAAATGATATGGGCTTCGTGGGCAAGAAAGCCTACTAGCAGGGAAAATTCACTGGCTTGGGCGAGACGCACACCAACTTCCCAAGCCATTTTACGGTTATCGTCAAATTCACGAATCAGTAAGCGGTAAATGGCGGGACGAATCAGCAGCACCAGCAATGACAATACGATAACCGGCATCCAGACCTGTGGCAGCATGGTGTAATCAAAGCCGGCACCGACGGAGAAGAAAAACACGACCAGGAAGAAGTCTCGCAAGGGTTTGAGGCTTTCAGCAATATATTGTGAAATGGGACTGGAAGCGAGGCTTACGCCGGCTACAAACGAACCGATTTCATGTGAGACACCAAACAGCGAGGCGAATTCAGACAAGCCAAGACACCAGCCAATAGCGACAAGAAAGATATACTCACGGATACGGTTAAATTTGCGGAACAAACGAAATAATATATATTTCTCTACATAATAAGCCAGTAACACCAGCAATGGTACCGCAACTAAGGTACGCACTATAGCAAAGAAATAGCCATGGGCACCCTCGCTGTCGGTAATCATATTTAAGATCAGCAACACCACGATCGCAACAATATCCTGCATCAATAAGATACTGACAACGACCTCACCAATACGTTGATGGTGTAATGCTGTGGTAGGTAGAAGCTTCAAACCGATAATGGTGCTGGAGAACATCATAGCAATGCCGACTAATAGACTGTCACCCCAGCTAAAGCCGAAATAGCGTGCAGAGATAATACTAAGCAATGCAAAAATAACCGAGCTGATAATGGTGACAACGGTGGCACCTCGTAACATTTTCATCAAATTTTTCGGTTGTAAGTTCAGTCCCAGCAGGAACAACAGGAACATAATACCAACGCTAGAAATATCTGAGACTGCTTGCGTCTTACTGATCAGCCCAACACCGTAAGGTCCTACCACTGCACCGGCCAACATATAGGCCACCAACAAAGACTGGCGAGTATAAAGTGCCAGTGTAGCTAACACTGAGGCACCGAAAAATATTAGAAAAAATGCAAAGACGATGCCGTTGGTTTCCATCAAAACGAAGATTAGCTACTCTAGTGGCATTATAGTACGGAATATCTTGCCATGATGCGACCACAAGAGGCACTTTTACGTAAAAAAGCTCAAGAACTGGCTATTGGTAATATCCAACGGCATATTTTCCTGTGTTGCGATCAAAGCAAACCCAAATGCTGTGATAAAATCCTTGGCATGGCTTCATGGCATTATCTTAAACAACGCTTAGAAGAACTGGGTCTATCACAAAATGGGCAAATTTTTCGCACCAAGGCTAACTGTTTGAGAATTTGCGAGCAAGGCCCTATTGCCGTGGTCTACCCTGAGGGTATCTGGTACCACTCCTGTACACCCGAAGTGTTAGAAACCATTATTCAACAGCACTTAATTCAAGGTAACCCTGTTACACAATATATGATTCCCAAGGAGGCGGGCCCATGTTAGTACTTTCAGGCGATATTGGCGGCACTAACTCACGCCTACAACTCACCCGTTATGACAAGAGCCTAGTGGAAGTTATCAAGCGCGACTCTTTTAAAAATCATGACTTTAAAAATTTTAAGGCCATTGTCGACCACTTTTTAGAGGCTTGCAGTGTTTCAACCAAAACCGTGACAAGCATATGCTTAGCTGTAGCCGGTCCGATCGTAAATCAATCTGTACGCTTCACCAACCTCCCTTGGTTTATTGACGCCCATTTGCTTAAAAAGGAGTTAGGAATCAAGTGTGTCGAGTTAATAAATGATTTCCAAGCTATCGGGCATGGCATTAGCCAATTAACGCAACAAGACATGACCTCGTTACAAAAAGGCGAATACCAAGCTACAGCACCACGCGCCATCATTGGCCCCGGCACGGGCCTGGGCGTAGGTATTACCTTGTGGAATGGCCAGTACCATGAAGTGGTTCCTACCGAAGGCGGACACGTTGACTTCTCACCCACCAGCCATACGCAAATGGAGCTGCTACAATACCTGCGCCGTAAATACCACCGCGTCTCAGTTGAACGTATTGTCTCAGGCCCAGGTATTGAAAATATCTACCATTTCGTCTGTGACAATCCAATCTATGCAGCGCAAGAAACTGAGGCCTTACGCTTTGCCATTACCAGTGAATCACACAATATTGCCCCAACTATTTCCCGTTTTGCTCTGGAACATCAAGATCCAGTGGCTCTGCGCGTGCTGGATATTTTTATCAAAGCCTATGGTACCATCGCTGGAAATCTGGCACTGACCACACTGCCGTTTGGCGGACTATACTTGGTGGGCAATATGACCAACCGCTTACTAGAGCCGATTAAAACCGGACAATTTCTTAATAAGTTTCTGGACAAAGGCCGTATTTCCGGGGTACTTGAGCGTATTCCCATTCATGTGGTCTTAGAGCAAAACGTGGGGCTGATTGGCGCAGCACACTACGCTGCTAAAACTCGCTTAGCGTAGCAAACCCCACTATAGTTAATCCAAGCACTGAACAGGGAGCAGTATCAATGAGCACTTATGTCATCGGTGATGTACAGGGCTGTTATCAGTCACTACAAAAACTATTAGAGAAAATCGATTTCTCGAGCAACACTGACAAACTCTGGTTTGTCGGCGACTTAGTGAATCGAGGCCCTCAATCGCTACAAGTGCTTGAGTTTGTCTCTGGCCTGGGAAATAAAGCAATCAGTTTATTGGGTAACCACGACTTTTACTTGCTTGCCCTGTATTATCGCGCCTGGCCGGCTCGTCCGGCACACACGCTAGGACCATTACTAAATAGCCCTAAAATCGATCATTACATTGAGTGGCTGTTGCATTGCCCTTTAGTACATATCGATGAGGCAAAACACTGTGCCATGATTCACGCTGGCCTTTATCCCTTATGGACGCTTGAACAAGCAAAAACCCTAGCAGACTCAGTATCACATCGTTTACAAAGCGGTGACTGCCGTAGCCTATTGGAAAACATGTATGGCAATTGCCCGAATATCTGGTCTGACGACTTGACCGAACCTGGGCGTACACGCCTGATTGTCAATGCGCTAACTCGTATGCGCTACCTGCACCAAGACGGCCGACTGGACCTACATCACAAAGGTACTTTACATGATGCACCAGGTGAACTGATTCCATGGTTTCAACATAAACGTCTGGTGTTACCTGATAAAATGACGCTCTGCTTTGGCCACTGGGCATCTCTGGAAGGCGAATGCCCTCATGCACAAATTCAGGCCGTTGACACCGGCTGCGTATGGGGTAAAGCATTATCAGCCTATTGTGTTGAATCGGCCAAACGCTTTTCAGTCCCCTGTCAGGAATAACGCTACCAGGTCGTTATGAAACATCATACCTAATGGTGTGGGTTGATAATGCCCCTGACGGTATTGCAATAAACCTCTGTGTTGCGCCTGTGCCAATTGTGGCGCAATCTTTTCAATCGCTAAACCAGTTGCCGCACGAAAACTTGCCGCTGTAAAACCGTTTAACAGACGGCACACATTGAGCATAAACTCGCCGGGCAAATCTTCAGGTGTAATCGGCTCACACAACTGTACCTTATCGGCTGCATTCAGATAGATGCGCGGGTGTTTATATTTGAGCACCCGCTGTATTCGATGCGTTTTAGGGCAAGTCCATTTACCATGCGCACCGGCTCCAATACCAATGTAGTCGCCAAAGCCCCAATAATTCATATTATGCTGACATTGATGCCCTAACCGGGCAAAGGCTGAAATCTCATAACGCTCAAACCCTTGTTGTGCCAAATAAGCAAAACCTTGTGTCTCAATGGCCTCCAAAACAGATTCATCGGGTAGTTGCGGTGGTTTAGCTGCAAACAAGGTATTGGGCTCGATAGTCAACTGATACCAGGAGATATGGCTCGGCTGACATGCTATAGCACACTGAAGATCCTTCAGCGCCATAGCTGGCGTTTGCCCTGGCAATCCATGCATAATATCAAGGTTAAAGCACTTAAAACCTGCCTCGTGTAACTGTGCCACAGCTACTGTTACATCTTGAGGGGCATGAATGCGCCCTAAGCGTTTTAATACAGTCTCATCAAAGCTTTGTACACCAAGTGAAATACGATTAATACCTATCTCACGATAGGCGCTAAATAAGTCATGCTCAACTGTACCAGGATTGGCCTCTAGCGTGATTTCAATCTCTCGCTTACCAATCAGACGCTCTCGGATGGGTTTAAACAACCGTGCATAATGCTCGGCATGAAACAAACTCGGCGTACCACCACCAATAAAAATTGACGTGATTTCATTGACCGGTCGCGCGGCTAATTCCTGGTCCAAATCAAGTAATAAGGCATCGATATACTGCTCTGGCTCCCACTGCCTGGGTTGTTGATGTGAATTAAAGTCACAATAGGGACATTTCTTTACACACCAAGGCATGTGGATATATAAGCTTGTTGCTAGCGTTGACATCAATAGCTCAAAGACTTGTAACTAGACGCTCAAACCTCTAGTCTTTGACAC
>JANQIS010000062.1 GCA_028282045.1 Gammaproteobacteria bacterium | reverse complement strand
AACAATTTGCAGATATAGCCGATTTTATCCTTAACCGGGTTTTATTGGTTGCTCAAGGCCCTGGAGTGCAACGGCTGCGCACTGCTGATGAGTTGCGCCCTTATATTTTGCAGCTTGAACAAGCCGGCGGCCTATTGCAGCCGCTCTCACGTGAGGATACCTATCAGGCATTTTTGCCACAGTGTGAAGATGCTTATCTGATTGATCAGTTACTGGGTCGTGAGGGTGTGGCGGATAAGTTTGGCGCTATCGAGGCTAAATGCCAACAGGATGCTGCATTAGATCTCAATCAGGTACGCATTAAGTAATGTAGGTTAACTAGACAAAGAGAGGAGTTAAGAGATGAACCAGATCGATCACATAGAGGACGAACCGTTTAACCCATATGAGAAGATTAAACTTAATGGCTTTTATACCAAATCGACTAAAAAAGGAGATCCTCGTTTAACGATGCTATTGCCGGATGATGTTCATGCGGATCTGGAGAAGCTGGCGGCCTTTAATTGCCGTAGTGTTAAGGAAGAAATTTTAGCCCGAGTGATTAAAACGCTGGAGCTAAACCCGGAGTTTATGGCTAGTGAGCGACTGATGCGATTGTTGCTCAAAAAAGATATGGCCTATGAGAGTCAGAAGAGGCGCCAGTCAAATAAGCACTTGTAATATCTCATTTAAAAAAAATTACCCACACATTCTGTGGATTGCCTTGTGGATAACTTCGTGAATAATTGTGAATTTGGCGTGTTTGCATGGAAAGTCTTTGTTGGGCATATAGCGGTCAGTCGTGCTTTTTGGTCACAGTACAGTCGATGCTACCTCTTGACAATTGAACGTTGATTGATTCGCCAACAGTAACTTTTTTGGTATCGCGAATAATCTTGCCCTTGACATTTTTGGCAATAGCGTATCCACGATCTAAAGTTGCCAGAGGGCTGATAATATCAAGCTTTGTGGCCAACGTATGCCATTGGTGTTCACGTTGCTGGAGGATATTGTACATGCTTTGTTTCAGTCGGGTAGTGATCGTTGATAATTGATAGGTTTTTGCTTGGTATAATCCTCCGGGATTATATTTTGCCAGGCGGTTAACGAGTGAAAAAAATGTTACCTCCTGTTTTTTCCATTGCCTGTGGATAAGTTTGTCGAGTTGAAAATAGAGTTGATCGATATGCTGTGCTTGCTGATGAATGATCTGGGTTGGGTGTTTTAGTTGATGCTTCAGCGTTAATAATTGGTGCTGATAGCGCTGATGGTGTTGGTAAATAAGGTATTGTAGGCGTGTTGTTAATGCTTTAAAGGTTTGTAGTAATTGTTGTTGGTCCGGTGCGGCAAGTTCTGCAGCAGCCGAAGGGGTTGGGGCGCGTTGGTCAGCGACAAAGTCGGCGATAGTGAAATCAATTTCGTGGCCAATACCGGTAATGATTGGGATGGGGCAATGATACAGCGTGCGTGCCAGGCTCTCATGATTAAAAGCCCATAGATCCTCAATACTTCCCCCGCCGCGGACCAATAATAAAATGTCACAAGTTGCTTGCTCGACGGCTTGATGGATTGCTTGTATTAACTGTGCCGGCGCAGCTTGTCCTTGTACTTGGGCGCAGTATAAGCTGATCGGGATGGTTGGACAGCGGCGGCGCAACACATTGAGTACATCCTGTAATGCCGCTGTTGAGGCAGAAGTGATGATGCCAATACGTTTGGGGTGGGTTGGCAGTGGCAGTTTGTGCTCGGATGCAAAGTAGCCGGCATCTTCAAGTTTTTTCTTGAGTAATAAAAATTGATGTTGTAGATCGCCATCACCCTCATGGCGCAAGCTCTCGACGACCAGTTGATAATCACCGCGCTCTACATAAACACTTAAATTTGCTGTGGCAACAACATGATCGCCGTCTTCCGGTTGAAAAGATAGCCGTGTTTGTTTCCCGCGGAAAAAGGCACAACGGATCGCGCCGCGATGATCTTTCAGAGTGAAATAAAGGTGACCTGATGCGGGTTTGGATAAGTTGGAAATTTCTCCGCGGACCATAATCTGGCCATAATGTTGTTGCAACAGGTCGCGGACATTCTCGTTAAGTTCATGAACCTGGAAGATATATTCACCATCTTCACTAAAAGAGGATTTAATCTCGCTGAGCATGCGTATGGTCCTGCTCTTCATCAGATGGAAAATGGTGGGCAATAAAACGCCAGGCGATTTGTATTAATATAAACCCGATACAGCCACTGGCTAATCCGGCAATAAAACAGCCCAATAAGAGCGGCTGCCAAATTAAGTTAAGATTGTTCCAAAATACTGCAAAACTCCAATCACTGGTGATCAAGGCGGGGGTATTTAAAAAATATCGACCCAGCTTATAGCAAATAAACAGCATTGGTCCCATAGTGATAGGGTTGCTGATCCAGACTAAGGCAACTGACAGGACCAGATTGGCGCGACACAAAAAACCAAAGATTGCTGCAACCAGCATTTGCATGGGTATTGGCATAAAGCAGACAAAAATTCCAATGGCAGCGCCCATTGAGGTTGAATAGCGATTAAAGCGCCACAGGTTAACATCGTGTAAGCGTGTACCAAGAAACTGTAATGAGCGATGTTGGCGAATATGATGACCGGCTAACCATCGACGCCATTTTGCGTTATGCTGAGATGATTTGGTCATAATGTATTCTGGCACAAGGATGTGGCGGCAAATAGTCATTATTATAGTAGCTACGCTGGGCTTCACAAGCGCGAGTGCGTCGGTCAAATTGTGTGGTTATATTAAAGGAGTGCCACAGTGGCACCAGCATTATCTATCTATTGATTTGCAGACAAATCATCAGCATTACTATCTTAGCTGGTATGGGCACCATCATCTGATTAAACTGGGCCAACACTGGTGTGTTTTTGTCGTCATTAAAACCTATGCGCAGAAAAAAAGCGTTGGATTTGCCGGGTGGTTGTATTGGCATGGTTATAGTGCCAGTGGTTATGTGCGTAATGACCCGCCGGCACAGTTGTTAAGTCAAGATCCCTGGTGGTATCAACCAGCAGCTTACTGGCGTTTTAAATGGGAGCGCAAGCTTTGGTTTGCGATGCGTGATGATGCTAATCGTGATGTGATTCAAGCTCTGGCGTTGGGTGATCGTGCTGCCTTTAAGTCCGGGCGTTGGCAGACTTTTATTCGTACCGGCACCAGCCATTTAATGTCAATTTCAGGGTTGCACCTGGCGATGGTTGCGGCGGCAGTATTTTATGGGGTGCGTTGGTTATGGGCTTGGAGTACCTGGCTTACCAACCGGATGGAAGCACAACGGGCAGCGATGCTGGCAGCCCTGTGTGTTGCAATGGGTTATGCCTTTATGACTGAGCTTGCTGTGCCGACACAACGTGCTTTGTTAATGCTGATCGTGATTGCTTTGGCGGCACTGGGTTTGCGCCATACCAGTCGTTTTTGGGGTTGGTGTATAGCCGCGCTTGTGGTGATGAGTATTAACCCATTGATCATCGGTCAGCCTGGTGCCTGGTTATCGTTTGCTGCTGTGGCCTGGTTACTGTGGGGCTATCGCCGTTATCAACCAACCACCTGGTGGGGCCATGCGCTTTATACTCAGTGGTTGCTTTTTTTAGGATTGATGCCTTTAGAGTTACATTTTTTCGGTCAAATTGTGTGGGCCAGTTGGTTAGGCAATTTGATAGCGATTCCTGTAGTGAGTTTTGTGGTATTACCATTAGCACTATTAGGTGCGTTATTGGTCTGGGTCAATCTATCATTGGCACAATGGGTGTTGCACTGGGCCGATATGGTTTTTGGTTATTTGCTATGGTTATTTATCTTGGCTTGCTCAGCAATCATGGTGGGGGATTCAATTGCAACCTATTGCCTGGCCTTGGGCGATCGGCCTGTTGTTATTTATTATGGTGATCCTGCGGTATTGTCCGCCAGATAGGGTGCGACAATGGCTGCGATAATAGCATCTTTATTCGGGTCATCGTCGATGATAAACACTTTGACATGAATATACGGGGCACTGGCACGATAAGCAATTTCATGCTCAAACACCAAGCTGACCGCTTCGTTTAATTGCTCGGCAATAGTCGCTTCCGGCACCCCGGTAACGGTCCAGCGGTAAAGCTGGCCATTGTGTCTGAGCTTGGGTAATTTGCAGAGCATGGCTAGGAAGGTGTTATTAAAAATAGGCAAACATTCTTTAGGCGGTCCAGGCAGAGCAATAATTAATTGCCGAGCGCATTCGACGTAAAATGCGTCTGCTGTACCATTATCGTTAGGAATATTAATTGCCTGATGCGGGAAATACGCTTGCTGACGATTACTATCAGCCATAGGCTTACCATTGCGCTTAAAGCGCTCTACAATACGTTGCCAGCATTGATCATCAAAGCGTAATGGCTGGCCCAGTAGCTTAGCAATGCAGTGGCGTGTACGGTCATCTGCCGTTGGGCCTAATCCGCCGGTGGTAATCACCACGCGATGACGCGAAAACAGATAGTTTAATCCGGCAGATAAGTTAGTTTCATCATCATCCACGCACAGATGATCACCTGCCAGGATACCGTGGCTAAAAATGCCACTTTATTGGCGATTCGCCCGCTCATGACAACACCTGAGCATATTGCAGTTGCTCTGCTCTGGCACTGGGTTGCTTTTGTTTAAAGTGTTGGCGGCAAACTGAAACATAGCGCTCATTACCACCCACCTCAATTTGTTCCCCTTGTGAAATAACATGATTATGAATATCAACGCGCAGCGTGTGCGTAGCCTTGCGACCACAATGACAAATGGTTTTGATCTCCACCAGGTTGTCTGCCATGCTTAGCAAAGCGGCACTACCGGGAAATGTCCGGGCACGAAAATCAGTGCGAATTCCATAGGTTAAAACCGGAATATGGCATTGATCAACGATATCAGATAATTGCCAGACTTGTGTTTCTGTCAGAAACTGAGCCTCATCGACCAGAACACAATTGATGCCCATCTGCTGATGTAGTGTGTTGATCTGCTCAAAGAGATTATCATCAGTGTGAAATATCATCGCCTCAGCACTAATCCCAATGCGTGAAGCAATTGTGCCGCTACCGGCACGGTGATCTAGTGTAGGAGTTAACAATAACGGCTTCATGCCACGTTCGCGGTAATTATAAGCTGATTGCAGTAGGGTGGTGCTTTTGCCGGCATTCATTGCAGAATAATAAAAATATAATTTGGCCATGATTACTCCTGCCTTAAAATCATCAAACCATTACGTTTAGTGAGTGTTAAGTATTTTAAAGCGCTCATGCCAAACAATACCTGGCTGCCATGCATACCGGGATTAATGACTGCGCTAATATTACGTAGTTGAATATTACCTAGTGTAAGCTGATTGAGGCGTGTCGTATATCCGGTAACAGAGCCGTTGGCGGTAATTAACTGACGAGGCTGTCCGCGTCGTAATGCCAGGCGCTGTGCCAGTTGTGGTGACAGTGCAACTTGTGATGCACCGGTATCGACGATAAATTCAACCGCTACACCGTTGATGGTGCCCGAAGCATGGTAACCATGGCTGGCATTAGGTTTGAGTATAACCTGGCGTGCACCATTAACCGTATATGACTCTGGGCGTTGATTAGGATTTTGTTGCTGTTTCAGGTAGCTATCAAAGAACCAATACAATAATAAAGCAATCAATATTAAAGCAATAATAAAAAAAGCACGTTGTAATCGGCGGTGCGGATGGCTCACAGGGGGTGTTATTATCAGGGGTTGTGGTTCAATTATACCGGTTTATC
>JANQIS010000236.1 GCA_028282045.1 Gammaproteobacteria bacterium | reverse complement strand
ACTACATGATATTAATACTACCGTCGTCAGCTATACTAAAGCACCTAACTGGCAGCTCCATGCTGATTACGGTCGAATGCATCACGACAACAGTATCATTGATTTGTGGGATCAGGTGCACGCTACCCGACCTGCGGGCAATGGATTTCGTGCGCTTGCCTTTCGTACTAGCACGCTGACCATCTATCCTAATAAGAATCTTGTTGAAACAGACAAAGCCGTGACATTCTACCAATCAGGCACACAGAATATTACCCGTGCAGTGGGTATGCATGCCAATACCAAAACCAAAATGATCCATTTACTTTCTAATGTTCAAAGCACTTATGAAGCTAGTAAACAAAATGCAACCATTACTCAACCTCAGCACTAGCTTATTGTTGCTATTAGGTAGCACCATGGCCCAGGCACACGGTGAGCTGATCCACGTCTCCAGTGACCAGATGGTCATTGATACCGCTAAACACACGGCCACCTATTTAGACAAGGTTAAGGCACATCAAGGTCAACGCACCTTATCTGCAGACAGGCTAGTAATCAACCAAGGCAAATCCAACAGTGTCCAAAAAATGATTGCCTATGGTAATCCAGCAGTTTCAACGTATACTTCGCCGGATAAAGAGCATAAAAAATCCATTGGTAAGGCCAGACAAATTATTTATATCCCTAATCAACATTTGGTGCGTTATCAGCATAACGCATCACTTGAGCAAGATGGCAATATTTTCAAAGGGCAAATCATTAATTACAATACACAAACTGAAATTGCCAACAGCCCCAGCAATCCACTTCACCCAACGGTTATCACAATTCCACCCTATGACAGACACAAAAACACATCATCTACAAGCACAAAATCTCGGTAAACGTTACAAGACGCGCTGGGTCGTTAAAGATGTTTCACTGGAAGTGAAAAGCCGTGAAATTGTTGGCTTACTTGGACCCAATGGTGCTGGTAAGACCACAGCCTTTTACATGATTGTCGGCCTGGTGCACGCTAATAGTGGCTCAATCTTACTTAATGATACCAACATAACCACGCTACCTATGCATCGTCGTGCCAAGCTAGGATTGAGCTACTTACCGCAGGAACCTTCCGTATTTCGCAAACTGTCCGTAGAAGACAATATCATGGCGATCTTAGAAACCATGCCTGGTTTAACACCTGAAGAACGACGAGATCAGCTAGAGACATTACTTGAAGAATTACATATTAAGCATATTCGCAAAAGTTTAGGACTCAGCCTATCTGGTGGTGAACGTCGTCGTACTGAGATTGCCCGTGCTTTGGCCACATCGCCACAATTTATCTTGCTAGATGAACCATTTGCCGGCGTGGATCCTATCTCAGTTATTGATATTAAACGCATCATTACACAGTTAACCGATCGCGGTATTGGTGTTTTGATTACCGACCATAACGTGCGTGAGACACTTGATATCTGCGAGCGTGCTTATATTGCTAATGCCGGTGAGATTATTGCCCAGGGTACACCTGCAGATATTCTTGAAAATGAGCATGTCAAACGCGTTTATCTAGGCGATAAGTTTAAGCTGTAAGAGCGATGTTAACTATGCTAGACTAACAGTACCTCTTAATAAATCAGGTCATTTGCATGAACTTACAAATCACTGGTCGCCACCTTGAAGTCACTGATGCTATCCGTGAGTTTATTAATGAAAAGTTAGTCCGTTTAGAACGCCATTTTGATCATATTACCGGTATCCACGTCATCCTGGACGTTGTTAAAGATACCCATATCGCAGAGGCGAAAATCAACCTGAGCGGCTCGGAAGTTTTTGCTGAAAGCAAAATGGATGACCTTTATGCCGCTATTGATACTTTACTTGATAAGTTGGACCGGCAAGTTCTCAAATACAAAGAAAAAATCAAAAACCACCATGCAACTATCTCAAAATTCGAGCAAACCATACAACAAACTGAAGAATAAAGACCAATCATGACAGCCATCAACCATTACCTTTCACCCGAACAGGTGGAATGTCACGCCAGTTATAATAGTAAAAAACGGGTACTGGAAGCTTTTAGTGAACTGTTTAGCCAAGCGGCAGATCCAGAGCAAAGTACATTAATCTTTGATGCATTGCTCAAACGAGAGAAAATCGGTAGTACGGCATTAGGCAACGGCATCGCCATCCCACACGCACGTATTGATCACTTGCAGGCCCCTAAGATTGCTGCCATTACTTTGCAAAACCCGATTGATTTTGATGCGCCAGACCAAAAGCCAGTTGACCTACTGATTTCACTATTAGTGCCCAATGAGCAAAGTGAGTTGCATTTAAATTTACTTAAACAACTTGCCGGCGTGTTAAAAAATAAAAAATCTGTCACCCAATTGCGTCAAAGCGACAGTAACAAATCACTCTTCGATGCCTTGGTTGCCGCCACCTCGTTGCCCCATGACGACGCTAAAGCTTCATAATAAAAGCCCAATGGTTTATACATGCATCAAACTCAAACCAGATTCCATAAGCCCTTATGCTTACATGGCAATCTGGTTTATTACCAGGGATTTGGTATCTTAATCACCGGCGCACCAGGTAGTGGTAAATCCTGGCTGAGTGCTTATTTAATTAATCAAGGTGCTGAGCTAATCGCTGATGACATGGTGATGCTCTATCAGCAAGCGGGTATCTGGTACGGATATCTTGCCAATTCATCTTACCGTGGTATTTTACACCTTAGAAACAGTGGCTTTATTGCTGTGCCGGCAGGAAGTTCCCATAGTATTCCCATCCATACACACATCTTGCTTTCAGCATCCACAAAGCTTAAAATTGTCCCCTTATCATAATATAGACGACGCCATATGGTCGGCATTTTATTGATTACACACGGTGATATCGGCAGGTCACTGCTGAACACAGCAAAGACTATCGTCGGTAATGTTCTGGTTCAAATTGACACATTAAGCGTCAGCAATTTGACACAGCCCGAGCAATTATGTCACGTTGCACAAAGTAAAATCCGTCAATTAGACCAAGGCGCCGGGGTATTAGTACTCACCGATTTATATGGTGCTACACCGCACAATATCGCTAAAAAACTATGTAAATTCAATGTCTCTGTAGTCAGTGGCCTGAATCTTTCCATGTTACTACGTACTATCAACTACGCACACTGTTCTCTGGATGAAATGACTGTCGTTGCTGAAGAAGGTGGTCATGTTGGGATAAAATGTGATTCAGCACTAACAACTCCACCTATTGCCCGTTTATGTTAACGCAACAATGTACCATCATTAACAAGCTCGGTTTGCATGCCAGAGCTGCCTCCAAACTAGTTAGCACAGCTTCGCGCTTTGCCGCCGAAGTCGAATTACACAAAGGCGATAGGATTGCCAATGCTAAAAGCATCATGGGCATTATGATGTTGGCGGCCACCCAGGGAACGCCTCTCGTACTACACGCTACGGGTAGCGATGCTCAAGCAGCGCTGGATGCTATTGTAACATTGATTAATAATCGTTTCGACGAAGACGAATAATGTGAACCCATCTTAACTTAACCAGAACCGTAAAACGCTAGCCTGGCTATTTAATCATGATCAAATAGCCAGGCTAGATTCACCACCCCATCACTGACTTTACAAATGGTATAGTAATCCTGCGTTTGGCTTTTAATGAAGCCAAATGCAATTGTTCGAGGCAATGCGACAATGCTGCCATATGGCGCGCTGAACGCGTTAAAATATACTCAGAGCACCCCTCACCAAGATCCAAGCCATAGGACTGCGCCAAAAACATTAGCGCAGGCGCAAGCTCCTGATCCTGTATAGGTTGAATATGATAAACAGGCCCTGCTAATAAACGGCTTTTCAAGTCTGACAATACGCATCGCTCAGGTAGCGCATTTGCACTTACCAACCATAAAGCACCGGCTTCATTAACTTGGTTATATAGATGAAATAACGCCTCTTCCCATTCAGATTGGCCATAAATTACCTGTACATCATCCAGACATACCACTTGATACTGACTTAAATTCTGTAAAACTTCCGGTTGCCACTGGTTGGCAAAGGCCAGCGATAAATAAAATGCTGATCTATCACTATCCATTGCCTCACGACATAACGCTTGTAATAAGTGTGTTTTACCGACGTTTTTTCCACCCCACAAATAGAACTGTCCAGCCTGACTCATTGGTAATGCATCACGCAGTGCCTGTACACACTCAGCATTATTTCCGGCATAGAAGTGCGCCCAGCTTAAAGCCGGCGAGAGGCTTAACGGCAATGGTAACTGCATGTCAGCCAGCATAATGAAATATCCAGTTTAAAGTGGAGGTGATAAGCTTAGTACAGTATAATAGCCTGAGTTGGGCATTTTTTATAGCAGCAAACTAAGAGAAATCACTATGCATACTTTATTTAGGATCATCTTTTTGTCCGTCTGTCTTTTATTTATCGGTGTTAGCACTACTCATGCAGCAATTGGCCTTAGCAGTAGTCAAACCACGACTTCCTCACAGCTATCAAATAAATGGGAACAAGCCAAAACCGCCGTAAACAGCCGTGTAACCAACCTCACCAACCAAGTCACTTCACATAGCTTTTGGTCTCGTGTAGGTGAGACAATTAAGTCTTATTGGTATCAACTGGTAGGCACAGTAAAGGGCTGGTTTGGCAGCAGCAGTTGATGAAATTTCACGAGTATTGCTCTTTGCAATGACATTAGAAATCAAGCCTGACCACATCCACCTCTGGCATATTGACCTTACACTGCCAATTGATAACACATTACTCAGCCCTGTTGAGCTAAAATGCTACCAACAGTTCAAGTTAGCGACGCGCAAACAAGAATATGGTCTGAGCCGTGTTGCACTACGCCAAATTCTGGCAAGGTATCTCGATATTGATCCACACGCCATTGTGTATGAGTACAATCAATTTGGTAAACCCAACGTTGCCGGCTCAGTTCAATTTAATCTCTCACATACCAAAGATACCGCTGTTATTGCTGTTGCACTGCACGATATTGGTGTGGATATTGAGTCATGTCAGCGCACTATAGCTAATACCAAAGCTCTTGCTAAACGATTCTTCCACCCAAATGAGCTTCAATGGATTCTGGCACACCCTATTAGCGAACAAACAACCTGCTTTTTACGCTGTTGGAGCGCCAAAGAGGCTATCATAAAAGCCATTGGCACGGGTTTAAGCCAACAGCTAGATACTTTTTCTGTGGTTGAACAAAACCAGGTAAGGTTGCCCAATAAGGACACGTGGTACTTATATCCTTGTAGCAAACAAGGCATGATTGGTTACATTGCCTATCCACAGCCCAATTGCGAGATTATCCATTACCAGTTTACTTAGAGCGAAAAGTAATCCGCCCCTTAGTCAAATCATACGGCGTCAGTTCAACAGTGACGCTATCACCTGTCAGGATACGAATATAGTTTTTACGCATCTTACCGGAAATGTGTGCTGTGACAATGTGGCCGTTTTCCAGCTCAACCCGAAACATCGTATTTGGCAAGGTTTCCAACACCGTACCTTGCATTTCAATTACATCTTCTTTAGCCATAAAAATGGAATACCTTTAATTAACTGTTGCTAATAATAATGAATCAACACAAAAGCGCAAGTTGCTTAAGCAATTGCTCGAACCTGTTCACGCACGCCAGTCAGAATCTGGCTTGCCTGATTTTGTGAAATACGTGGGCCATATTGCGTGACAACCTTAGCGGAAATCGCATTAGCCAGTTCACCGGCTTGCTGCATACTCATGCCGTATTTCGTTACACCAGCCAAAAAAGCACCGGCATACATATCACCTGCACCTAACATATCGATTGCCTCGACCTTCATCGGTTCAACCTCAACCACTGACCCTCCATCGAAAACGATCGAACCATGTGGGCCACGGGTAATAACAAATGCTTTAGCAACAGCTTGTAACCCAGCGATCGCACCAGAGAGCGTTTGGCTATTAGTGTAACTCAATGCTTCTTCTTCATTGGCAAAGACCAAATCTACGCCTTGGGATAAAATTTCATTAAATTGTGCTCTGAAATGCCCCACCACAAACGGGTCAGACAAACTAATAGCTGTTTTCACACCATTTGCTTTAGCCGTAGCATAGGCTTGTTTGACTGCTCCTAACGCTGTGGGTGATGTCATCAAGTAACCTTCAATATAGAGATAATCTGAAACAAGCAATGCAGGCTCATGCAACTGTGCTACCGATAAAGACTCGCTAATACCCAAAAACGTATTCATGGTACGGTCAGCATCAGGCGTAACCATTACCAAGCATTTACCGGTCAAACCATCTTCTCGCCCTTTGTGATCAAAGGTATTATCAAGCCCGGCTTTTTTCATATCTTTATAATAAAAATCACCGGCTTTATCATTGGCAATCTTACAGGTATAAAAGCCTTCGGCGCCCAGATAACGGGCAATTATCATACTATTTGCCGCAGAGCCGCCGCAGGCCAGATGATGGTCAGGAATATCGCCCAGTGCATGCATGAGTTCATGTTGACGATCTTGATCCACCAAGGTCATCAGTCCTTTTTGCACTTGATGTTTTCCAAAGAAAGTTATATCGACATTAAACTCCATATCGAGCAAAGCATTGCCCATACCGTAGATGTGATAACGTGATGACATAAATATTTCGACTGATTCTTAACGACGATATCTTAGCGTTTTTTAACGCCTAATACCAGAACGGGAATCACTGCGCCTTTTTGCATGCTTCATACATTAGCACACCGAACAACTATCAGAGTCGACATCATCAGTCCCGGTCACATTCCCAGACAGGTGACATAATATCACAGTGGAATCTGAGCTTATAATTTACTCACAGCACCATTCCCAGCCACCAGTACAATATCAGCCGGACGCAGTGCAAAAATACCGTTAGTTACCACACCGGCAATATTATTGATAGTCTGTTCCATCGCAACCGGATCAACCAAATCCAGATTATGTACATCCAAAATAACATTACCGTTATCTGTAACAACACCCTCACGGTAGACTGGCGCACCGCCTAATTTCACCATTTCGCGCCCCACATAACTACGCGCCATGGGAATAACCTCAACCGGTAGTGGAAATTTTCCCAGCACATCCACCACTTTGGTTTCATCAACTATACAAACAAACTGCTTTGCGTTAGCCGCAACAATTTTTTCACGCGTCAATGCCGCACCACCACCTTTAATCATTGCTTTATGTCTGGTGACCTCATCGGCCCCATCAATATACACATCCAACGGTGGCGCATTATTGAGTTCCACCACCTCAATCCCTAACTGCTGCAACAAAATCGTTGATTGCTCAGAACTTGAAACTGCAACGTCAATCTTCGTCTTTATATCCGCTAACAGCTCAATAAAACAATTTACGGTAGAACCAGTCCCCACTCCTAACACACAGTCTGAATTAATATATTGCAGCGCTGCTGCGGCCACCTGCTGTTTTAATTGCTGCTGTCTACTCATTATTTCAGTCTCTATTGACACAAAATGTTATGATAGCAGAGAAAGAAAAAGCCCGCATTTAGCGGGCTTTTAAAACGTTAACAACACTTAATGAGGACTGCTTATTATTGTTATCGCCTCATGCTGCTACGCAAACACTTAAGCCATAGCCAATGAGCTTTGGCTTAAATAAAACTGGACATGGGATACAAAAAACTGATGTACACCTGCTAAAAAAGAAGAAGTGGCAAGTGACGAGCCCGTCGCAGTTAAGCCTGCTGCATGAGCAGACATGGAAATTAGGCTCAATCCAGCTAATGCTGCAACGTTCAATACGATTGTAGTAATAATTGTTAGACGCATTTTCATCACTCACCTCTCAAAGTTATAAGGTAGTTTGTTATTTTTATGAGTCTCCCCTCCTCCATGATTACAATGCCTTTTCCCTGCGGCGTGCATTAATTATAATTTCTCCTGACACACCCACAAGGTTGGCGTCTGTTATATGTTCAGACCGCAACGCCTAAAATGGCCGCATAGCAACCACACCCAGAAAACAACAGCACTACAATGGCATCATAAAACGAATAACCTGTGAATAATTTGTTGGTAACGCAAGAGCAAACTGTTATACAAGATATTGAGCATCGCATCTTTTGCAAACACGATATATTGGAAAAATAGTTAATTTAGCAGGTTAACCTCTAAGGTTACTTTGACGATTGCCTTATAAATTTACCGATAAAAACATTTGGTAAAAATTTGCTAACATTTCAAGGCCCACATTTAAGGCCATGCATTATCGGCAAATGCATAATAAGTAATAATTTTACACTACAATGCACATGTGGCGCGTTTTATAATTAGTAATAGCAGATGATGTAACGCGAAACATCTTTTTAATTGACATATACGGCGGTTATTTTAAGCGTCTCAACGGCCAGGGTTATCTATCTTAATCCGGCCGCATATGAGGAAACAGCAGCACATCACGAATAGACGTACAATCAGTAAAGAGCATTACCAGACGATCAATACCAATGCCCTCGCCAGCCGTAGGCGGCATGCCATATTCCAGTGCCGTGACATAGTCAGCGTCGTAAAACATAGCCTCTTCATCACCGGTATTTTTAGCGACAACTTGTTGCTGGAAGCGCTCGGCTTGATCCTGTGGGTCATTCAATTCAGAAAAGCCATTGGCGATCTCGCGCCCCCCCATAAAAAACTCAAAACGATCGGTAACAAACGGGTTGTCATCGTTGCGTCGTGCTAAAGGAGAAACCTCTGCCGGATATTGGGTAATAAATGTTGGTTGGTGCAGGTTATGCTCAACGGTTTTCTCAAAAATCTCAATTTGAACCTTACCCAGGCCCCAACTTTTATCAACATTAATACCTAAATCCTGTGCCATTTTTACCGCACTATCAATATTGTATAAGTCCGACTCTTTAAAAGAGGGATTGAACTGTAGAATCGATTCAATCACACTCATGCGCGCAAAAGGCTTGGTCAGATCATAGGTCTCGCCCTGATACACCAGTTGCGGCTTGCCAAGGACTCTTTCTGCCAGATAATGAAACAATTGCTCAGTTAGGTCCATTAAATCATGGTAATCAGCATAAGCCTGGTAAAATTCCAGCATAGTAAATTCAGGGTTATGGCGTGTTGACAAGCCTTCATTACGAAAATTACGGTTGATCTCAAATACACGCTCAAAACCACCCACCACTAAACGTTTCAAATACAGTTCCGGCGCAATACGCAGATACATCTCCAAATCCAGCGCGTTATGAAATGTTTTAAATGGTCTGGCTGCTGCCCCACCGGGAATAATCTGCATCATCGGAGTTTCAACCTCGATAAATTGGTGTTCCACTAAGAAATGACGCACTGCTTCGATCAACTGCGAGCGGATCTGAAACACCCGTCGACTGGTTTCATTTACCATTAAATCAATGTAGCGCTGACGATAGCGCTGTTCCTGATTCGCCAGACCATGGAATTTGTCCGGTAGTGGACGTAATGACTTGGCCAGCAACACCACATTAGTGGCATGAATCGATAGCTCACCTGTATTCGTCTTAAACACCGAGCCTTCAATGCCGACAATATCACCGATATCCCAAGTCTTGAATTGGTCATACATCCCTTCAGGCAGGTCATTTTTGCGCAAATACGCTTGAATGCGTCCGGACATATCTTGAATAGTAATAAAACTGGCTTTACCCATGACTCGGCGCAGCATGATGCGCCCGGCCAACTTATAACGATCATGCACATCTTCGAGCGCTTCTTTGCTCATACCGCCAAATTCAGCGTAAAGATGATTGGCCAACGTGTCACGTTTAAAATGGTTAGGGAACGCACATGGCTGTGTCTGGCGGATTTGTTTTAACTTATCGCGCCGCTGTGCAATGATATCATTCTCATCTAACTGAGGTTGTTGTGGTTCTGAAGCGACTTGACTCATAACTTAGGATACCGGCTATTATCAGTAGTTGCATAGTGTAGCATGGGGTTTACTCCTATAGCACATCATCATTCACACCTCACTTGGGTAATCCACATTGTAATGGAGCCCAATACTTTCTTTCCTGGCGATGGCAGCATCAACAATTAAGTCAGCAACCACAATCAAATTACGCAACTCAATCAGATCACGCGTCACCCTGAAATGAGCATAGAATTCATTGATTTCACTTTTAAGTAATTCAATGCGTGCTTTGGCTCGTTGCAGACGTTTATTGCTGCGCACAATCCCCACATAACTCCACATACAACGACGAATCTCATCCCAGTTTTGCGAGACTAAAACCGCTTCGTCGAAATCTTCCACCCAGCTCTCATCCCAAGCTGTCAACACCTTGGGCGCTTCAACCCTGGCGGTATGTTGCACCATTGCTTCTGCCGCTGCTTTAGCATAGACCAAACACTCCAACAGGGAGTTACTCGCCATACGGTTAGCCCCATGTAAACCGGTACAACTCACCTCACCGGCGGCATAAAGCCCTGGCAACGATGTCTGAGCACACTGATCGACTACGACACCACCACAAGTATAATGCGCTGCCGGCACCACAGGCACCGGCTCAGTAGCCATATCAAAACCATATTTAAGACAGCGTTGATAGACATTAGGAAAGTGCTCAACAATAAACGTTTTAGGCCGGTGAGAAATATCCAAATAAACACAGTCCAAACCTAACCGCTTCATTTCATGGTCAATCGCTCGTGCTACAATATCCCGCGGGGCTAGTTCAGCCCGCTCATCAAACTGTGCCATAAAGCGTGTACCATCCGGCAAGCGCAGGTAAGCGCCCTCTCCCCGTAAAGCTTCGGTCAGTAAAAATGATCCGGCCTGCGGATGATACAAACAAGTAGGATGGAATTGATTAAACTCCATATCACGGATCTGGCAACCAGCACGCCGGGCCATCGCAATACCATCACCACTGGAAACGGCAGGATTGGTGGTATACAGATAGGCACGGCTAGCCCCACCAGTTGCCAACAGCACAGCTTTAGATGCAAACACATCTACGCGCTTTTCCCGCTGATTATACACATAACAACCTAAACAACGCTGCGCATCACGGATCAAATCAATACCAAGGTGGTACTCATAGATAGTGATATTGGGCTGGGCCTGCACTTTATGCATGAGCGTTTGCACCACAGATTCACCCGTTGCATCGTCAGAGTGAATGATACGCCGATGTGAATGACCGCCTTCTCGCGCAAGGTGATAGCGTATTTTACCATCAGCAGTGTGTTCCTTTGTAAATGGCACACCCTGATCAATCAACCACTCAATAGCAGCAGGACCCTGCTCTACCGTAAAGCGCACTACTGCCTCATCATTCACCCCACAGCCAGCAATCATAGTATCGCGCACATGAGCCTGGACACTATCCTCCATACTCAGCACAGCCGCAATACCACCTTGTGCATAACGGGTCGAGCCTTCATACAAAGCACTTTTACACAGCACGGCCACCCGATGGGTCTTCGCCAAATGTAATGCCGCACACAGTCCGGCAGCACCACTACCTAAAATCAAAATATCAGTATCGATCTGCATTGCCTGACCTCAACCCAATTATGCCTGACACAACACCAGGGTTTCTTCTATGACCGACTGGACCTCATTGTGTAATTCCAGCGGAATCTGTGACAAATCGATTAGCTGGCGGTTCAAACGGTAGTTATCTTCGACAATCGAACCATCCGCAATGCGTGTTGTCATTAATTTCTGCATGGACTGAGGTTCAGTAAAAGCACGTTTGAGACGTTTTTTGGTGACGTAAGGATAAGCCGAAGGAATATTATCACCACGGTCACCACGGTCACCACGAATACACTTTACAAACAGTTCAAAATCGCGCTGTACTGTTGATAATGGTTTCAAAAATGCCCTTTGACGCGGATGATAAATACTCACCTGCTGATCGACCAATTGATGCAAATCACCATCCATACTAATGAATGTCAGCCGTGCTTCATTTTGTTGTGCCAGAGCATACATCACATCGTCAGCCTCACAACCATCAACTTCAATACAAAAGCGTTCATGCTGTGATTTAAACACCGCAATGGCCGCACGCACACAATCACGCAATACCGAGTCAACACGATTGGCTTTATAGTCAGGAAAGACATCATGGCGCCAATAAGGTGATGAATCACAGGCAAACAGAGTCATATCGGCTTTAACCTCAAAGTAAAGTTGGCGGCAAAGCGTGCGAATGGACTGGTACAGGCGCTGAACCGCACCTGAACGGGTTTCAAAACCTTGTTCTAAAAATGCCGTAGCCAGGTAGGCTACGTTTGATAAATCATAACAAAGCACATGTTCCATCATGATGTTATCAGCCATTGCGCGCGCTGGGCTTGAAACAACACATCAAGGCATATACTCGCGCTATCACAGCAAACTACCTGCAAGTTATGCTTCACCAAACCGTCATCAGAATGCAATAGATAAACCAACATGCACTGCAAAGATACTCTTTAATAGCTCACACTATACCAGCAGCCTTGAACAAAGTGCAGCAGCACAGTGTGCTAAGCCTGGCAATGCTACCTTTGATGAAAACATTGCACATAACACTTTGCACGTTACAATACATCAAGCTCATTATCGTTGGAGGGAAATGATGACGTTTGTGGTCACTGAAAAATGCATTAAGTGTAAATACACCGATTGTGTTGAAGTCTGTCCAGTCGATTGTTTTTATGAAGGCCCCAATTTCCTGGTTATCAACCCAGATGAATGTATCGATTGTGCCTTGTGTGAGCCAGAATGCCCGATTGAGGCGATTTATTCAGAAGACGAGTTGCCACAAGATCAGAAGGAATTTCTCGCCCTCAATGCCCAATTATCTCAGCAGTGGCCTAATATCACTGAAGTAAAACCTGCTTTGGATGATGCTGATGCGTGGCGTGAAGTAACAGAAAAACGCCATTTACTAGAAAAATAAAGTCCATCTTAGCCAAGTAAAAACCGCAACAAATGCCCCTGGTCTTTTAGCCAACGACGCTGGACCTGATAATCAGGGCAGAGTCGCTTCACCAATTGCCAAAAATCAGCCGAGTGATTCATATAAGTTAAATGGCTGACTTCATGAGCAATAACATAATCAACCACACTTTGGCATGCCTGGATTAAGGGCCAGTGATAGCGAATGATACCCTGGCGTGAACAACTGCCCCACTGGCGTTTAAAATCACCAATACGGATCTGCCGACAGTTTTTATCAGTTATAGCAGCCATTTCATGGGTTTGTTGCGTGAAATATTGTTGAGCCTGTTGTCGATACCAGGCAAACAAACTGACCTTGACACTGGCGCTATCGTCCTGTGGTAAGTGCATGAGAATATGCTGGTCTTGTAACATGACATGCGCATGCTTGCTGCCGCTAATGACATTGAGCGTGTAAGGCTGCCCTAAGAAAGTAAACTCACCGCCATGTTTGAATTGCTTTTGCATGATGGCCTGTTCACGGCTTTGCTGCAGACGCACTTGTCTTTTAATCCAATCACTGTGCTGATGGATGAAACACTGGATCTCTCGCTGGCGTATGTGCTGGGGTGCCAACACCACCAGGCGCTGATGCTCCACCCGCAATGCCATGGTTTTACGCCGTGGGCTTTGGCGCAATTCGTAGTGTTCAACCACGGCGAAAGTGGCAGGTTGGTTGCTCATGACGATTGGCATAATAATGTTGATGATAATCCTCAGCCGGCCAAAATTGTTCAAATGGCAAGACCTGCGTCGCTAATGGTGAACCGTTTTGTGCTAACTCATTCATTAATGCTTGAGCCTGGTGCCTTTGCTGATCGTGCAAAGTGAAAATCGCTGAACGATACTGTGGCCCGATATCCGGGCCCTGACCATCACGCTGGCGGGCATCATGAATATTAAAAAACAAACGATACAAGGTTGTTACATCAGTTTGATGCGGATCAAAAATCACTAGTGTGGCTTCATAATGGCCGCTATGACCAGCACAAACTTGCTGATACGTCGGTTGCTTAAGCGATCCACCGG
>JANQIS010000264.1 GCA_028282045.1 Gammaproteobacteria bacterium | reverse complement strand
GAAAAGTATGATACAGCGTGAATTAAAGCGCGAACGTTTACAAAAACGTTACGCTGTAAAACGTGCTGAGTTAAAAATGATTATTGCTGATCCTAAGTCAAGTGACGAAGTGCGTTGGGAAGCGCAAGTTAAGTTGCAAAAATTACCTGTTAACTCTAGTGCCGTAAGACGCCAGCGTCGTTGCAACCTAACTGGTCGTCCTCATGCGGTGTACCGTAAGTTTGGTTTAAGCCGTAACATGCTGCGTCTGTATGCAATGCAAGGTTACGTGCCTGGTGTGAAAAAAGCTAGCTGGTAACAAAGAGGAAAATACCAATGAGCATGCAAGATCCAATTGCTGACATGTTAACCCGCATCAGAAATGCGCAAGCTGCGCATAAAGTGGTTGTTGAGATGCCAAGCAGCAAAGCAAAAATTGCGATTGCACAAGTACTACAACGTGAAGGTTTTATCAACGGTTATTCTGTTTCCGATGATGCTAAGCCGGTATTGGCAATTGAATTAAAGTATTTTAAAGGCAAGCCTGTTATCGACATGATACAGCGCATCAGCCGTCCTGGTCTGCGTATTTATAAGGCGTGCACTGAGTTGCCCAAAGTACTGGGTGGTCTTGGTATTGCAGTGGTTTCAACTTCAAAAGGGTTGATGACTGACCGTGCAGCACGTAAGCAAGGCTTGGGTGGTGAAATTATTTGCTATGTAGCGTAGGGAGCTAGAGTTATGTCACGGATAGCAAAACAACCCATTCCAGTGCCTAACGGTGTAACACTGACGCAGCAAAATGCTACCATTATGGTGAAAGGGCCTAAAGGTGAGTTGCAGCATAACTTGCATCCCTTGGTTGCGATCGAACAAGCGGATAACCTCATCACTGTCAAAGCGCTTGAATCAAGTAAAGACAGTGTGGCGCAATCAGGTACTGCACGTGCGTTGATCAATAATATGGTTACCGGCGTGAGTCAAGGCTTTGAAAAGAAATTGACATTGATTGGTGTGGGTTATCGTGCCAAAGTTCAGGGGCGTGTTGTTGAGATGACCTTAGGGTTTTCGTATCCGGTGCATCATAATGTTCCTGAGGGTGTTACGGTTGAAGCTGCTAGCCAGACTGAGTTAGTGGTCAAAGGTTGTGATAAACAACTGGTTGGTCAGGTTGCTGCTGATTTGCGAGCGTATCGTCCACCAGAACCTTATAAGGGTAAAGGTGTGCGTTATGCTGATGAGCAAATCAGCTTGAAAGAAGCGAAGAAAAAGTAAGGTAGTGTTATGACTGTGTTAGATAAAAAGCAAACCCGCCTTCGCCGTGCGCGTAAAACAAGAGGCCGTATTGCTGAACAAAAGAAAGCGCGTTTGTGTATTCACAAAACGGCAAAACACATGTATGCCTACTTAATTGATGGCGATGGCTCAACAACGCTTGGTGCTGCTGCAACTACACAAAAAGGGTTACGTGAAGGTTTGTCCTATACAGGTAATATTGGAGCCGCTGAAAAAGTGGGCGAGGCCATTGCGCAAGTTGCTAAGGCAAAAGGTATTTCTGAAGTGGCTTTTGATCGCTCAGGGTTCAAATACCATGGACGTGTTAAAGCGCTAGCTGAAGCAGCGCGTAAAGGTGGATTAAAGTTCTAAGGCAAGGTTTAAACTATGAGCATTTCTGAAACCCAAAGTGAAGGTCTGATTGAGAAATTAGTTTCAGTAGATCGTTTTTCAAAAACAGTGAAAGGTGGCCGTATCTTCAGCTTTTCAGCATTAACTGTTGTGGGCGATGGTAAAGGAAAGATTGGTATTGGTCGTGGTAAAGCACGGGAAGTGCCTGTTGCCATTCAAAAAGCGATGGAATCGGCGCGTAGAAACATGATTCATGTCAACCTCAATGGTGATACTTTGTATCATCCGGTCGACGAGAAGTTCTGTTCTACTAAGGTTTACATGCAGCCGGCCTCTGATGGTACCGGTATTATTGCCGGCGGTGCGATGCGCGCGGTATTTGAAGTGTTGGGTGTTCATAACGTTTTGGCAAAATGCTATGGTTCAACTAATCCGGTTAACGTAGTACGGGCAACTATCAACGGCTTGCTATCAATGAGCTCACCAGAAGATGCTGCGGCTAAGCGCCATTTGTCAGTACAAGAGATTATGGAGTAAGACTATGTCTAAGCCTACATTGAAAGTGACATTGACACGCAGCTTAAGTGGTCGTCTTAAAGATCATCAAGCTTGCGCAGCCGGCTTAGGCTTAAGAAAGATCAACCAAGTTGTTGAGGTTGAGGATAACCAGTGTATACGTGGCATGATCAACAAGATTCATTACATGGTTAGAGTAGAAGGTTAGGTAAAATGAAACTGAATACATTACGCCCTGCAGAGGGAGAAAAATCAGTTGGTAAACGCCGTGGGCGCGGAATAGGTTCTGGCTTGGGTAAAACGGCTGGTCGTGGGCATAAGGGGCAGAAAGCCCGTTCTGGTGGATTCCACAAGATAGGCTTTGAAGGTGGTCAAATGCCATTACAAAGACGCTTGCCAAAATTCGGTTTTATGTCCCGAAAAGCATTGGTATCAAGTGAAATTCGTTTGTCCGAAATCGATAAATCTGGACTTGATGTTATTACTATCGATAGCTTGAAAGAAGTTGGTTTAATCCAAAAAAATATCAAGTTTGTTAAAGTAATGCTATCTGGTGAAATAACTCGCCCAGTAACGATCCAAGGAATTAAAGTAACAGCAGGTGCTGCTAAAGCAGTGGAGTCTGCTGGTGGCAAAATTGAAGCGTAGTCATGTCTAAGAAGATGGGGTTACCACAAACTGGCGGTGGTTTAGCAGAGCTAAAGCACCGCTTGCTTTTTGTGCTGATCGGTATTGTAGTATACCGATTAGGCGCTTATATCCCTGTGCCTGGCATTGATCCGGTGAAATTGGCAACATTCTTTCATGGCCAGGAAAATACTATCCTTGGTTTATTCAATATGTTCTCTGGTGGTGCATTAAAGCGTTTAACTGTTTTTGCCTTGGGGATTATGCCCTACATTTCGGCTTCAATTATCATTCAGATGTTGACAGCGGTGATGCCCTCATTAGATGAGTTGAAAAAACAAGGAGAGTCAGGGCAGCGCAAGATTACGCAATATACACGTTATCTTACCGTGATTTTAGCGGTGTTCCAGTCTTTGGGTATGACTAAGTATATTGCTGCACAAGGTTTGGCATATTACCCATCTTTCGTCTTTTTCGTCACGTCGACTATTACCTTGACTACGGGCACCGTATTTTTGATGTGGTTAGGGGAACAAATGACCGAGCGTGGTATTGGCAATGGTATTTCATTGCTGATTTTTGCCAGTATTGCCTCAGGTATTCCAACGGCATTGAGCCATACGTTTGAACAAGCACGCCAGGGTAACTTGAGCCTTATTGTCTTGTTGTTGATCGTTATTATGATGTTGGCAGTTACAGCTTTTGTGGTGTTTATGGAGCGTGCACAACGTCGTATTACCGTGAATTATGCGCGTCGCCAGCAGGGGCGTAAAATGTATCAAGCGCAATCAAGTCACCTGCCGCTGAAAATTAACATGTCCGGAGTCATTCCGCCGATTTTTGCTTCCAGTATTTTGTTGTTCCCCTCTACCATCACAACGTGGTTTGGCAGTAGCTCACATATGAGTTGGTTGAGTGATATTGGTTTGTGGTTAGCACCAGGGCAGCCATTATATATGATTGCTTATGCTGTGCTGATTTTTGTGTTCTGTTTTTTCTATACAGCCTTGGTATTTAATCCTAAAGATACTGCTGATAACCTTAAACGCTCAGGCGCTTTTATCCCAGGAATTCGCCCAGGAGAACAAACTTCTAAATATATCGAAGGGGTGATGGAACGGTTAACTTTGGTTGGTGGTGTTTATATTACAGCGGTGTCATTGTTGCCAATGTTTTTAATGTTGGCGTGGGATGTGCCGTTTTATTTCGGTGGTACCTCATTGCTGATTATTGTTGTAGTGATTATGGATTTTCTGGCACAGTTGCAGTCACATCTGATGTCAACACGCTATGATTCGTTGCTGAAAAAAGCCAATCTGCGCGGTCAGAGTCCGGGTGGTAGATCGCGATAATAGAATTTATATAACTTAAAGGTAGGATCATGAAAGTTAGAGTTTCAGTGAAAAGAATTTGCCGTAATTGCCGTATCATTAAGCGCAAAGGTGTGGTTCGTGTGATTTGTAAAGATGCACGCCACAAGCAACGTCAGGGTTAAAAAGCCTTGCTTTTTGCATTAACCCAATGTATTCTTGTGCGCTCTTTGATTAAGGCCAAATTGATACAATATTAGGAGAAGTTAAATGGCCCGTATTGCTGGGATCAACTTGCCGGTAAACAAACATACTGAAATTGCCTTGACAGCAATATACGGTATTGGCCGCGTACGTGCACGCAAAATCTGTGAGACAGTAGGCGTTAAGCCTGATGTGAAATTGAGTCAACTGTCTGAAGCAGAAATCGAAAAATTGCGTAATGAAGTAGGTAACTACACTATTGAAGGTGACTTGCGTCGTGAAATTTCAATGAACATCAAACGTCTGACAGACTTGGGTGCTTACCGTGGGCTGCGTCACCGTCGTGGGTTGCCAGTCAGAGGTCAACGGACTAAAACTAATGCCTGCACCCGCAAAGGGCCACGTAAGCCAATTCGCGGCTAGATTTGAGAAAATGGGATCATTGTAATGAGTAAAGCGAAATCGACGACAAAGAAAAAGAAAATTACCCGTGTAGTATTGGATGGTGTTGCACACATCAATGCTTCGTTCAACAATACGATCATCGCGGTTGGTGATCGGCAGGGTAATATTCTGGCATGGGCTACTGCCGGTGGTTCAGGTTTTAGAGGTTCACGTAAAAGTACGCCCTACGCTGCGCAGGTTGCGGCAGAAACGGTTGCCCAGAAGGCATCTGAGTATGGCATGAAGAATATTGAGGTATTTGTTAAAGGGCCTGGGCCTGGGCGCGAGTCAGCCGTGCGTGCTTTACATGCTCATGGCCTGAAAGTGACTAATATTACTGACACGACACCACTGCCACACAATGGCTGTCGCCCACCTAAAAGACGTCGAGTTTAAGAGTATAAGGATACGTTATTATGGCAAGGTACTTGGGACCTAAGTGTAAACTATCTCGCCGCGAAGGTGTTGATTTAGGGTTGAAGAGTGGGGTTAAGCCCATTGAAGCAAAATGTAATATCCAAACAACACCAGGTCAGCACGGTGCTAAGCGTGGTCGTCCATCTGACTTCGGTTTGCAGTTACGTGAGAAGCAAAAAGTTCGCCGTATTTATGGTGTGTTAGAAAACCAATTCCGTCGTTACTACAAGGAAGCCTCTCGTTTGAAAGGCTCAACGGGAGTGAACTTATTGCAGCTACTAGAATGCCGTTTGGATAATGTAGTCTATAGAATGGGGTTTGCTACCACACGTGCCGAAGCGCGTCAGTTAGTCAGC
>JANQIS010000161.1 GCA_028282045.1 Gammaproteobacteria bacterium | reverse complement strand
ACTTTAGCAAGGATTTCCAACCCTTTGGCCATACCCAGCCCGCGAAAACTCTGTGTCGAAGAACGATTGGCTTTATCAAATGAAGATTTGTAAATAAATGGTATGCCAAGCTGCTGGGTGATTTCTTTCAGAGCATCGGCAGTGGATAACGCCAATGATTCACTCTCAATCACACAGGGTCCGGCAATCAAAAATAAGGGCTGATCCAGCCCGACAGGAAAACCGCATAACTGCATTATGTAACACCTGATTATCAAATGCCCCCTAGTCTAAACCAGTTGGGCTTAATCGTCATCCTGTGAGTGAGGTGGCACGCTTGCTAAACTTTAGAAACCGCCGGGACTCTCGCTTTGCGTTTGGTAAACTTAAAGGCTAATTTATCACCTTTTAAAGTCACTCTGGCAACACCGCCCTGGGCCAAATCACCAAAGAGGATTTCTTCAGAAAGCGGTTTGGAGATGTTGTTTTCGATCAGGCGTCCCATCGGGCGCGCTCCCATTTTGGGATCATAGCCGTGGGTGGCAAGCCATTGACGAGCTTGATCATCAACCTCCAGTGACACGCACTTCTCATCGAGCTGACCTTGTAATTGAGCAATAAATTTATCGACTACGTTGCGAATCACTTCGCTATCCAGACCAGCAAATTGAATAATGTCATCCAGACGATTACGAAATTCAGGACTAAAGGCACGATTAATCGCTTCTTTCCCGTCAGTAGAATGATCCATCTCACTAAAACCAATACTGTTGCGATCACGCTCAAAAGCACCGACGTTGGAAGTCATAACGACAATCACATGACGGAAATCAGCTTTACGGCCATTGTTATCGGTCAGAGTACCGTTATCCATCACCTGTAGCAAAATGTTAAACACATCCGGGTGTGCTTTTTCCAATTCATCCAGCAACAATACGCAATAGGGGTGTTTGTTAATGGCATCAGTGAGTAAGCCGCCTTGTTCATAGCCAACATATCCTGGAGGCGCGCCAATCAATCGCGACACAGCGTGTTGCTCCATGTACTCAGACATATCAAAGCGGATCAACTCAACACCCAACAACGAAGCGAGCTGTTTGGTCACTTCAGTTTTACCCACCCCGGTTGGGCCAGCAAATAAGAAAGAGCCCCATGGCTTATTCGGATCACGCAAACCGGCCCGGGCTAATTTAATCGTAGAAACTAATTTAGTAATGGCCTCATCCTGACCATATACTAACATCTTCAAGTCACGATCCAGGTTACGTAATGCCTCTTTATCCGAGGTGGTAACACGTTTAGCAGGAATACGAGCAATCTTAGCAATAATCTGTTCAACATCATCCACATCAACCACTTCTTTACCGGTACCTTGCAAGCGTTGGTATGCACCGACTTCATCGAGGATATCAATCGCTTTATCAGGCAAAAAACGATCGCTAATGTGCTTGGCTGACAGTTCCACTGCCGCTTTAATGGCTTTGTTGGTGTACTTAACCGCATGGTGCTTTTCAAAATAAGGCTTAAGGCCCATCAGGATTTTAATGGACTGCTCAACGCTAGGCTCTTCGACATCAATTTTTTGAAAGCGTCTGGCCAGGGCATTATCTTTCTCAAAAATGGTGCGATACTCATTATAGGTGGTTGACCCCATGCAGCGCAGTTCACCGGTAGCCAGCAACGGTTTAATCAAGTTGGAAGCATCCATCACCCCGCCCGATGCTGCACCCGCACCGATAATGGTATGAATCTCATCGATAAACAGCACTGCACGTGTTTCGTTTTGCAGTTGTTTGAGCACTAATTT
>JANQIS010000154.1 GCA_028282045.1 Gammaproteobacteria bacterium | reverse complement strand
AGTTGCGGCCACTTACTGATCATTGGCGGCGACACGGGAATGCCGGGTGCAGTTTTGTTAGCCGCTAAGGCAGCCCTGCGCATGGGTGCGGGTTTAGTTAGCATTGCAACACACCCTGACCATGCTCATTACTTACCTATCCATCAGCCAGAGCTGATGAGCCATGCCATTAGTGAGGCTGATGCATTAGTCACCTTATTGAAACAGTCCTCAGCAATGATAGTTGGGCCGGGTTGCAACCCAAACAACCCCTGGTCACGCCAGATGATCAAAGCAGCACTTCAAACAGATTGTCCATTGGTGATTGATGCCGGCGCTCTAGCACCGACAGTTTGTCACCCACAATCGCAACATTTTGTTGCTACCCCTCATGCAGGTGAAGCCGCGCGCCTGCTGGACACGTCCAGCACGCTAGTCAATCAAGACCGACAAACCACTATCCAAACGCTACAACAACATTATGGTGGCTGCTGGTTATTAAAAGGCCCCAACACCCTTCTGACCAACGGCACGCAGAGCGCACAATGTCCCTATGGTACACCCGCACTGGCTACAGCAGGCACCGGAGATGTGCTCAGCGGCATGATCGGCGCACTGCTCGCGCAAGGAGTGGATTGTTTTACAGCAGCCAGTATCAGTGTATGTATGCATGCTCGTGCCGGTGAGCTGGCAGAGACTCATTTTGGTACCCGTAGTGTTATCGCCTCCGATGTGATCACACAACTGGCGGCAATATGGCAAGAGAAACAAAAATAATTTTGTCCAAATATGCATCAAAAAACACTGCTTGACATGCTGTTTTTTTTGCTATGTACCTGGAATCGTTACAAAAAATTTTTATCCCATTTTAACCTTAAAAAATTCCACAACTTATTCACAGATTACTCACTTGCACATTTGGCAAAAACCCCCTATGTTGTAATTCGGCACAGCCAAAACTACTACATGTAGTAGTTGCGGCAGCGTCCAACCCCAAGAAAAAAAGATATCACTTTGCCTAACTAATGAGAGAGCCATGCAAGCAACTGACACTATTGAAATGATCAAGCCCATGAACACTGAAGAAAATTTAACAACTGCTGCGCCCGACCAAGTTGCCTTTCGCATTATTAAGCGTAACGGCAAAATGGTCGCTTACGATAGTAGTAAAATCAGCATTGCGATGACCAAAGCGTTCTTAGCCGTTGAAGGCGGCCACGCTGCTGAATCTAACCGCGTTCACGAGGTCGTTAAAAAATTAGTTGATGATATTACCGCGACGTTTGAACGCCGTATGCCCTCAGGTGGCACCCTGCACATTGAAGATATTCAAGATCAGGTTGAACTGGCCCTGATGCGCTCGGGTGAACACCGCGTAGCCCGTGCTTACGTGTTATACCGAGAGCAAAGACGCCAAGAACGCCTGGCAAAAGTTGAATCACTAGCTCCAGGTGAAATTCGTGTACAGCTTGCTGATGGCTCTCTGAAGCGTTTAGATAAAAAACGCTTACAAACTGTGGCCAAAGAAGCCTGCCAGGATTTAGCCGGCACCGATCCACAAGTGATTGTTAACGAGACAACACGCAATCTGTTTGATGGCGTGCCATTAAAAGATGTGAGTCGTGCCATGGTACTGGCTGCACGCACTTTGATTGAGCAGGAGCCTAACCATACCTACGTCGCTGCACGTTTGTTATTGGATGACCTGCGCACCGAGGCACTTTCCTACCTTAATGTGGCCGATAGTGCGACTTTTGCACAAATGCAAAAACTTTACCCTGCTGCTTTCAAAGCGTTTATCTTAAAAGGCATTGAGTTAGAGCTGTTAGACCCCAAACTGGCAGAATTTGATCTTGAACGCTTGGGAGCAGCATTGGAGCCTGCCGGTGATTTGCAGTTTAACTATTTAAGCATGCAAACCCTGTATGACCGTTACTTTATCCATCATCGCCAGACACGCATTGAGTTACCGCAAGTCTTTTTTATGCGTGTTGCCATGGGGTTAGCTTTACAAGAAGATGATCCCAACGCGCGTGCCATCGAATTTTACCAACTGCTCAGCAGCTTCAACTACATGAGTTCAACACCAACACTGTTCAACTCCGGCACGCTGCGCTCACAACTTTCCAGTTGTTACTTGACCACTATCGATGATGACCTCTCCAGTATTTATGGGGCCATCCGTGACAATGCATTACTGCAAAAATTTGCCGGTGGTATCGGTAATGACTGGACGTCAGTACGGGGCATGAATGCTTATATTAAAGGAACTAATGGCAAATCACAGGGTGTGGTGCCGTTCTTGAAGGTTGCCAATGACACTGCCGTTGCCGTCAACCAAG